>NZ_JBJDRF010000053.1:0-37388 GCF_044987305.1 Novosphingobium sp. ZW T3_23 | reverse complement strand
CCGGCGTCGGCAAGACCGAAGTCGCCCGCCAGCTCGCCTCGATCATGGGCATCGAGCTGAAGCGCTTCGACATGTCGGAATATATGGAGCGTCACTCGGTCAGCCGCCTGATCGGCGCGCCTCCGGGCTATGTCGGCTTCGACCAGGGCGGGTTGCTGACCGACGCGATCGACCAGAATCCGCACTGCGTGCTGCTGCTGGACGAGATCGAGAAGGCCCACCCGGACCTGTTCAACATCCTGCTTCAGGTGATGGACAACGGCCGACTGACAGACCACCACGGCAAGACCGTGGACTTCCGCAACGTGGTCCTGATCATGACCACCAATGCGGGCGCTTCGGACATGGCCCGCCAGGGCATCGGTTTCGGCGACACGTCCAAGGCGGATGCCGGGGACGAGGCGGTGAAGCAGATGTTCACGCCGGAATTCCGCAACCGTCTCGATGCCATCGTGCCCTTCGCCTATCTCGCCAAGGACACCATCAGCCGGGTGGTGGACAAGTTCATCCTCCAGCTGGAACTCCAGCTGGCCGACCAGAACGTCCACATCCAGTTCGATTCGGATGCCCGTACCTGGCTGGGCGATCGCGGCTACGACAAGCTCTACGGTGCGCGTCCGATGGGCCGCGTGATCCAGGAGAAGGTCAAGCAGCCGCTGGCCGAGGAACTGCTGTTCGGCAAGCTGAACCATGGCGGCGAAGTCCACGTTTCGGTGAAGGACGACGGGCTGAACTTCGAACTGACTCCCGCCGCTCCCAAGGTGGTCGGCAAGAAGAAGGCGCCCGCCAAGACCTCGTCCAAGAAGCCCGGCCCGCAGCCCGAAGCCAACGCGGACGACTAGGCGGACGACTGAGGCGGGCAACCGCTTCGGACATCCTCCGGGACAACGAAATGCAAGGGGCGGGAACCACGCGGTTCCCGCCCCATTTTTCATCCATGGCCCGCGATTTCTCCTGGATCAGACCCGAACCCTGGGGAATTCACGTCGTCCCCGCCGATTGCTGGATCGACCCTTCCCGCCCCGTCGATCGCGCGCTGGTGACGCACGGCCACTCCGACCACGCCCGCGGCGGGCACGGCGAAACCGTCGCCACGCCGGAAACGCTGGCGATCATGAAGCTGCGCTACGCAACTTCGGAAGGCGCCGTTCCCGTTGCCTATCATGAGACGTTGAGCCTTCAGGGCGGCGTTTCCGCCACCTACATTCCGGCGGGACATGTGCTGGGCTCCGCGCAGATCCTGCTGGAGCACGCGGGAGAGCGCATCATCGTCACCGGCGATTTCAAGCGCCGGGTCGATCCCACCTGCCCGCCCTTCGAAGTGACACCTTGCGACGTTCTCATCACCGAGGCGACTTTCGGCCTCCCGGTATTCCGCCATCCCCCGGTCGAGCACGAGATCGCCAAGCTGCTTACCGCCCTTGCCGCCAGCCCCGAACGCTGCGTGCTGGTGGGCGCCTATGCGCTTGGAAAGGCACAGCGTGTGATCGCGGAACTACGCCGCGCGGGGCATCTGGACCCGATCTACATGCACGGCGCGATGGAGCGCATGTGCCGGCTCTACGAGGAGCTGGGGGTCGATCTTGGCGAACTGCGCCTGGTCGGCGATGTGGCGAAGGCGGAACTGGCCGGACACATCGTGGTCGCTCCGCCTTCGGCCCTCAACGACCGCTGGAGCCGGCGCTTGCCAGACCCGATCACCGCCATGGCCTCCGGCTGGATGCGCGTCCGCCAGCGCGCGCGTCAGCGCATGGTCGAACTGCCGCTGGTGATCTCCGACCATGCCGACTGGGACGAACTGACTCAGACGGTGATCGACGTAAATCCCGGCGAGACCTGGATCACCCACGGCCGCGAGGAAGCGATGCTGCGCTGGTGCCAGCTCAACCAGCGCAAGGCGCGGGCCTTGGCTTTGGTGGGATACGAGGACGAAGATGACTAGCGCCCTTGCCTTGCAATCCCCCAGGACTTGCGCGTTGTCCTGATGGAACGCTTCGCCGCCCTCCTCGACGCGCTCGTCTACACCCGCAGCCGCAACGCCAAGCTCAGGCTGCTGGCCGATTACTTGTGCGAGACGCCGGATCCCGACCGAGGATGGGCCTTGGCCGCGCTGACCGACGGCCTCGACTTTCCGGCCGTGAAGAGTTCGACGATCCGCAACCTGATGAGCGAGCGCGTCGACCCCGTTCTCTGGACATTGAGCCGTGATTACGTTGGCGATTCGGCGGAAACCGCCAGCCTGCTCTGGCCCGAACCGGCAGAGCCCCCCTCTCCGCCCACCGTATCGGAGGCGGTGGATGCCCTCACCCGCATGACTCGCGCCAATGTGATGACGGAGCTACCGCGCCTGCTGGACCGCCTCGACGCGGAAGGGCGCTATGCCTTGCTCAAGCTGGCCACCGGGGCCATGCGGATCGGCATTTCTGCCCGCCTTGCAAAGACCGCCTTCGCGCAGGCCTTCGATGTTTCGGTGGAGGATGTGGAAGAGCACTGGCACGGCCAGCAGCCGCCCTATCTGGAGCTGTTCGATTGGGCCGCCCATGGCGCGGAGGCGCCCTCTTCCGAGCACCTGCCGCTGTTTCGCCCGTTCATGCTCGCCCATCCACTGGAAGGCGCCCAGCTCGACCTGTCGGACTACGCAGCCGAATGGAAGTGGGACGGCATCCGCGTGCAGGTGGTTCGCGTTGCCGGGAATACGCGGGTCTATTCCCGCTCGGGCGACGATATTTCCGGCACCTTCCCCGAGATCGCCGCCGCGCTTCACCTGGACGCGGTGCTCGATGGCGAATTGCTGGTGCGGGGCATCCACCAGGGCGGCGTGGAAGGCGGTGCGGCGAGCTTCAACGCGCTTCAGCAGAGGCTCGGCCGCAAGCTGGTGTCCAGGAAGATGCTGGCAGAATACCCCGCCTTCGTCCGCCTCTACGACGCGCTGATCGTCGATGGCGAAGACTTGCGCGCCCTTCCCTGGCACGAGCGCCGCACAAGGCTGGAGGCTTTCGCCGCTCGCCTCGATCCCGGACATTTCGACCTGAGCGCGGTGATCCCGGCGGCGGACTTCGCGGAACTGGCCGCAATCCGCGAGCGGGCGAGAGACGATGCCATCGAGGGCGTCATGCTCAAGCGCCGCGACAGCCCCTATGTGGCCGGGCGTAGGACGGGGCTCTGGTACAAGTGGAAGCGCGATCCTCTGCTCATCGATTGCGTCCTGATGTACGCCCAGCGCGGCAGCGGCAAGCGATCCTCGTTCTATTCCGACTACACCTTCGGCTGCTGGGATGGCGATCCCGATGCCGGAGCCGAACTGCTGCCCGTGGGCAAGGCCTACTTCGGATTCACCGACGAGGAGTTGAAGTGGCTCGATCGCTATGTACGAAATCACACGGTCAATCGCTTCGGCCCGGTGCGTGAGACGGACAAGTCGCTGGTGCTGGAAGTGGCTTTCGATTCCGTCCACCTGAGCAAGCGGCACAAGTCCGGCCTGGCCATGCGCTTTCCCCGCATCCATCGCATTCGCATGGACAAGCCCGCGCACGAAGCGGACCGGATCGAGAGTCTCAAGGCACTTGTTCGGGATTGACGGCGATCAAGTTCCACGTGGAACAGGTGAGCTATGAAAGGCGCTCCTGCCTTTGAGAGATTCCGACCGTGGCCAGTCCAAACGAAAATGCCGCTACTCCGCACGACCTGCTGGGCGGCGCTCCCGTGTTCGAGGCCATCGCCCAGCGCTTCTATGACCTGATGGACCAGGATCCGGCCTATGCCGAACTGCGTGCCATGCATGCGCAGGATCTCGAACCCATGCGTCGCTCGCTGCCTCGCTTTCTCGCTGGTTGGGCGGGCGGGCCACGGGACTGGTTTGAGGCCAATCCAGGCAAGTGCATGATGAGCCTGCACCGAGACTTCCCGATCGACGAAGTCACGGCTGCGCAGTGGGCCGAGGCGATGACGCGCGCCATCGCCGACGTCGCGCCGGAACCGCCGCATGTCGCCCAGGCCATGACGGACGTGTTGTCGCGCATGGCACGCAGCATGGCGCGCTGATCCGGCCGGCTAACCGGTCAAAGTTCCACGTGGAACTGCTTCTCGCGGGAAGTAGCGCCCCGAACCAGGGAAATGCGGGACGCGGCCACATCGAGCGCTGCCGCCAGCAAAACGCGCACGGCCTCGTTCGCCTTGCCGTCCTCCGGCTTGGCCCGAACCTTCACGAGAACGCGCGCATCGACGATCTCCAGCGCTTCCACCTTCACGCCCGGCGTGACGCGAACCGACAGGCGCCCTTCCCCGTCGATCAATGCGCGCAAGGCATCGGACGGCGGCAGCATGACTTTCGGCTTCGCCATCCTTCTTCAGGCGCCCTCGTCCAAGCCGAGAGCCCGCGCGTGAAGTCGGCCATTCTCGACATAGCCCCTCACCCCCGCCTGGTTCGCCGCTATCGCCGCATCGTCAAGGTCGCGCAGATATTTCGCGGGACGCCCGATCCAGAGTTGGCGGGCGGGAATACGCTTGCCGGTCAGCTGCGCCCCGGCGGCCAGCATGGCGTCGGATTCGATATGGCTGCCGTCCATGACGATCGCGCCGAGGCCGACGAAAGCCCGGTCCTCCAGCACGCAGCCGTGCACCATCGCCATGTGCCCGATCAGCACATCCTCGCCGATCAACGTCGCATAGCCCTCAGGGCGCGAGGGTTTCGGGCTGTCGCAGTGAATCACCGAGCCGTCCTGGACGTTGGTCCGCGCGCCGATGACGATGCGATTGACGTCGGCCCGGATCACGCAATTGTACCAGATGCTGACGTCCGGCCCGATCTCGACATCGCCGATGATGCGGCAGCCCGGAGCGATGAATGCGCTGGAGTGAATCTTCGGCGCCTTGCCATGGATCGCAGCCACGGTGATGTCGGTCCGGTCCTGAGTCATTCCCGCCTCCCTGTGGCGATCAGCTTGGCGATCAGCGCGCCCATTCCTCACGCGCGATCGAATGCACGATCGTGTGGCGCAGAGGCGGCTCGAAGCGCAAGTCGTCGAAGTCCAGTTCCTGACGGCGCCGCATGCCCAGCCGGAGCATCAGTCCCCAGCTCGGCGCATTCTCGATCACCGTTAGGGCGAAGATCTCGTCTGCGCCGAATGTGCCGAAACCGGCATCCAGGGAAGCCGTGGCCGCCTCCCGCGCATAACCCTTGCCGTGGGAATCGCTGCGCAGGCGCCAACCGATCTCGAAGGTACCAAGGAACGAGGCCCCCGGCGCGTCGATCTTCTTGAGTCCGCAGAAGCCCAGCATCTCGCCGGAGAGATCGCCGCCATCGGCCTTGCGCTCGACGATCCAGAAGGTGTGCCCATGGCTTTCATGAAGGCCCAGCATGCGGCCTTCCGACGCTGCAAGGCGCTCCGCGTCCATCACTCCGCCCAGCCATTGCATGACCTCCGGGTTATTGGTCACTTCCGCAAAACGTACCATGTCCCCGCGCCGCCAGTTGCGCAGAACCAACCGGTCCGTTTCCAGCCTGAAGTCGGTCATGGCGTCACGTCCGCAGCAAACGTGCGGCGTGGATGGCATGGTATGTCAGCACGCCCGAGCATCCCGCGCGCTTGAAGGCCAGCAAGGTCTCCAGCACCATCGCATCGCGATCCGCCGCCCCGGCCGCCACCGCCGCCTCGATCATCGCGTATTCTCCGGACACCTGATAGGCGAAGACGGGAACCTCGAAGGTCTCCTTCACCCGGCGAACGATATCGAGGTAAGGCAGGCCCGGCTTTACCATGACGCTGTCCGCGCCCTCCTCCAGATCCATCTCGACTTCGCGCAGCGCTTCCTCGCTGTTCGCGGGGTCCATCTGGTAGGTCTTCTTGTCCCCCTTCAGCAGGCCGCGCGTGTTCACCGCATCGCGGAACGGGCCGTAGAAGGCGGAGGCATACTTGGCGGCATAGCTCATGATCTGGACGTTGACGAAGCCTTCGTCCTCCAGCGCATCGCGGATGGCGCCGATGCGGCCATCCATCATGTCTGATGGCGCGATGATGTCTGCGCCGGCGCGCGCCTGATTCAGCGACTGGCCGACCAGCACCTCGATCGTCTCGTCATTGAGGACATAGCCGTCCTCGCCCAGCAGGCCGTCCTGGCCGTGATTGGTATAAGGATCGAGCGCCACGTCCGTCAGCAGCCCGATCCGGTCGCCCAGTTCCGCGCGGATGGCACGCAGGGCGCGACACATCAGGTTGTCGGGATTCAGCGCTTCAGCACCATCGTCGCTACGGCGTTCGGGCTGGGTATCCGGGAACAGCGCAAGGCAGGGAATGCCGAGGTCCGCCGCTTCCCTCGCACGCTCCACCAGCAGATCCACCGACCACCGCGACACCCCCGGCAGCGAGGAAATCGGCTGCTCGACGCCCTCGCCCTCGGTCACGAAGACCGGCCAGATGAGATCGGCGGGAGTCAGCACCGTTTCGCGGTGCATGGCGCGGCTCCAGGCCGTGGCGCGCGCGCGGCGCGGGCGGGTGTGGGGATATGCTCCGGTCATGGCGACGTGATTGCCGGAAAAACCGCGAGGGTTCAATGTGACGGACTGTCCTAGTGTCCTGACCCTGCCCAATACACCACGTCATCCTGAACCAGGTTCAGGATGACGATCCGCTGAAGCGACAGCTCCGTTCGATCCTGGCATGCCGCAACTACTCGCCAGCCTCGGGAGCCAATCGGTCGATCTCGCGCATCGAGTCCGGTTGCGCCTCTACCGGCGCGTCGATCGGGGCAAGGGCCTCGCCGGGCTGGACCCCCAGCATCGCGTTCAGTCTGGCGCGGAAGGCGTCCTTCTCCTTGCCGTCGATCCGGGGACGCGAGACGAAGCGCAATCCCGATGGGTTGATCGTCCGTCCACCGCGATAGGCCTCGAAGTGCAGATGCGGTCCGGTAGACAGTCCGGTCGATCCCACGTAGCCGATCACTTGCCCGGCCTTCACCCGTGTTCCACGTGAAACGGCGATGCGGCTCATGTGGCCGTAGCCGGTATCCAGCCCGCCGCCGTGGGCCAGGCGCACATAATTGCCATGGCCGCCATGACGACCGGCGAAATTCACCACGCCGTCCGCCACGGCATAGATCGGCGAACCATAGCGCGCGCCATAGTCGATACCTGCATGCATGCGCACGAAACCGAGAATGGGATGACGACGCTTGCCGTAAGGTGATGTCACGCGCCCCGCAACGGGCGCTCCGCCCGGCGCACCGCGGGCCTGCGTGAGCGCGGAAGATGCGATCATCTCTCCGCTCTTGCCCCAGCGCAGGAGTTGCAGCTTCGGCTTTCCGCCATGTTCGAGGCCGGCGTAAAGCAATTCGCCCACCTCGCGCTCACCCTTGGCAGAGCGCTTATAGGCGACCACCAGGTCGAACTGGTCCTGCGAAGCGATGTCGCCCTCCAGGCTCAGGTATTTGTCGATGGCGCGCAGATAGTCCTGGATCGCACCGACCGGCGCCCCGGCGTTGCGGGCCGAGCGGTAGAGGCTGGACCCCACGGAGCCGCGAATGCGCAGCGGCGTCTGGTCGACATGAATCGGATGGCGCACCAGCGCCAATCCGCCGGGCCCCCGCTCGACCGAAAGATCGAGATCGAAACGCGCCCGGAAATCCATCGAAGCGAGCGCGCGCGGCGCCCCCGGTGCGGGACGCTGGCCCATGGTGATATCGAAGCGCGTGCCGGAAGCGAGGTCGTCCACCGGCACCGCCGCGCTGACCAGGCGGGTGATCTGCGCCAGATCCGCTCCGCCCACGCCGACGCGTCCCAGCATACGGCCGAAACCGTCGCCCTGGCCCAGGGTCGAAACGAGCTGGATCGACGGACGTTCGGGCACCTTTGCCAGCGGGCGCACCAGCGGGCTTGCCCCCATGTGGCGACCGCTGTCCGCGCCCAGCGCCAGCGGGGAAATGGTCTGGCTGCGATACTCGTCGCGGCTGCGATCGACCAGCGGCGTGGCGGCCTCCACCGCCGAGAAATCCGGTACCATCGCGAGAGCCGCCGTGCCCAGCGCCAGCATCGTGGCTAGGCCCCGGAACCAGCGACGGCTGCCGATGTCGCAGGCCAGGTCGGGCGCGATCTCCACGTCATGGCACCATCGCTCGAGGCCGTGCTTCCAGCGTGCCAGCCGACCGCGCTTCTCCGTCTTCCCGCCATCGGCGGAGGACGTGGTGGCGGAATCGCGCAGCATCTGGTCGTGCGAAAGCGCCGCGACGCGCGCGGTGGCTTCCCCGCCATGATCCAGCGCCTTGAACACGTACCCCTACCCACCTTTTTCGGGAGTGCTGAAAATGGCATCAGGCGGATCCGATCCCGCGAAAAGCCTGATGTCGCGCCGCTGCTTCTGCGCCCTTAAGGTTAACCTCCCGCTAATTCCGTGGATTTTCACGCGTCTTTCGACGAGCCGAGACTTGCGGGGGGCTGGAGGCGGTGCCACATTCGTCTGATAATGGTTCACGACCGGCATGCCTCGTCGCGAAAGGACGCCCCCAGCGGGGTGAAGGCGGTGCTCGGTCCCACGAATACCGGCAAGACTCACCTCGCCATAGAGCGTCTCTGCGCCCATTCCAGCGGAGCCATCGGCTTTCCGCTCCGCCTGCTGGCGCGTGAGGTCTACGATCGCGTGTGCAAGATCAAGGGCGAGAAAAGCGTCGCCCTGATCACCGGCGAGGAGCGCATCGAACCCAAGGACGCGCGCTACCTGCTTTGCACCGTGGAGGCCATGCCGGTGACGGAACGCAGCCTGGCCTTCGTCGCCATAGACGAGGCCCAGCTCGGCGCCGATCGCGAGCGCGGCCATGTCTTCACCAACCGTCTGCTTCATGCACGCGGA
This sequence comes from Novosphingobium sp. ZW T3_23, assembly GCF_044987305.1. NCBI lineage: Bacteria > Pseudomonadati > Pseudomonadota > Alphaproteobacteria > Sphingomonadales > Sphingomonadaceae > Novosphingobium > Novosphingobium sp. ZW T3_23. Next base: position 28,551 of record NZ_JBJDRF010000053.1, on the reverse strand, counting down.
CGGGAAGAGACGATGATTCTCGGCTCCTCCACGCTGGAGCCGATGGTGAAGGCCCTCGTCCCGGATGTGGAAGTGGTGACCCGGCCACGCTTTTCCACCCTCTCCCATGCTGGCGCCAGGAAGCTTTCGCGGATTCCCCCGCGCAGCGCGATCGTCGCCTTCTCGGCCGAGCAGGTCTACGCCATCGCTGAAATGCTGCGCCGATTCCGGGGCGGCGCCGCCGTGGTCATGGGCGCGCTCAGCCCGCAGACCCGCAATGCCCAGGTGGCGCTCTACCAGTCGGGCGAGGTGGATTACCTCGTCGCCACCGACGCCATCGGCATGGGCCTCAATCTCGATGTCGAGCATGTCGCCTTTGCCGGGCTCTCCAAGTTCGACGGCCAGCGCCACCGCCGCCTCACCACCTCGGAAATGGCCCAGATCGCAGGCCGCGCCGGCCGCCATCAGACGGACGGCACGTTCGGCACGCTCACCGGCTCGGGCGGGCACGATTCCGAATTCGAGCCGGACGAAGTCTACGCGATCGAGGAACACCGCTTCCCCCCGCTGACGAAACTGTTCTGGCGCGATCCGGAACCCCGCTTCGACAGCGTGGCCACGCTCATCTCGGATCTGGAAACACCGCCCGACCGCGACGGACTCGTCCTCGCCCCCGAAGCGATCGACCTTGCCGTGCTCAAGCGGCTTTCGGAAGATGGCACGGTGATGGACAGCCTGCGCGGCCACGCCATGGTCCGCCGCTTCTGGGAGGTGTGCCGCCTGCCCGACTTCCGCCAGCAGGGCGTGGAAACTCATTCAAGATTCGTGGCCCGACTCTGGCAGGACCTCCGCCATGGCGAGCTGGGCTCGGACTATATGGCGCAGCAGATCGCCCGGCTCGATCTGACCGGCGGCGACATCGACACCCTGCAAGGCCGCATCGCCGCGATCCGGTCCTGGGCCTATATCGCCCAGCGCCCCGACTGGGTGCTGGCGCGCGAGGAAATGGCCGCCCGCGCCCGTGCCGTGGAGGCTCGCCATTCCGATGCCCTCCATGGCAAACTCACCGAACGATTCATCAACCGCAGGACTGCCGTGCTCATGAAAAAACTCGGTCCCGACGCCGGACTGCTCTCGGTCCGCCTCGAAGACGAGGAAGTGCTGGTGGAAGGCGAGCATATCGGATCGCTGCGCGGCTTCGCCTTCCAGGTCGATCCCGCCGCCCGGCTCTCGGACCGCAAGCTGCTGCTGGCTGCTGCGGAACGCCACTTGCCCGGCCTGCTCCAGTCCCGCGCCGAAGCCCTGACGGCGGCCGTCCATGAAGGCGCGGCCGCTCTGGCGCTGGAGAACGGCAAGCTGAGCTGGGAGGGCGAGAAGATCGCCGCGCTTTCCGCCGGACGCTCGTTGCTTGCCCCGGTGCTGGTGCCGGATCGCGTGCTCGACGCGATTCCCGCCCCGGCCCGCAAGGCACTGGTGGCGGCCCTGGAGGCCTGGCTGCAGACCGCGCTGGAACCGCTCGCCCCGCTGGCAAAGCTGGACGAGGCCAGCCGCGCCGAAGACGCCGGGCCGGACCTGCGCGCCCTGCTCATCACCCTGGTCCTGTCCGGCGGCATGATCGCCCGTGACGTTTCCGGCGTCGACCGGCTCGACAAGGCCCGCCGCACGATGCTGGCGAAGCTGGGCGTGCGCGTGGGCGCGCTCGACCTGTTCCTGCCCGCAATGCTGCGCCCCGGCCCGATCGCGCTCTGGCGTCAGCTCGCGAGGATCGCGGACAAGGACACGTCCAGGGCCGGCGGCGAACCCGATGCCGCGATGCCCCCCACCATGGACGCCACCAAGCGCCACAAGGCGCCGGGCTATCGCAACCTCGGCAAGCAGCTCCTGCGCATCGACATGGCCGAAAAGCTGCTGCGCGAGGCGCATGAGGCGCGGTCCGCCGCCAGCGGCCATCGCGGCCCTTCCCGCTCGTTCTCGCTGGACCCGGCCCGGGCGGTGTCGATGGGCCTGACGACTGCCAGCTACGCCCGCCTTCTGCGCTTCGGCGGCTTCCAGGCGCTCATGCCCCGACCGCTGGCGGAAGGCGCGCATGGCGCACCGGCCCCCGTTCGCTGGCGCTGGCGACCGCCGCAGCGTGAACGCGAGACGCAGGCTGCGCCCCCCGCCCCGGCGCGCGGCGAAAATGCCGGCGCCTTCGCGGCGCTGGGCGAATTGCTGGGCAGATAGCGCGGGAGGAGCAAGCCAGGCATGAGGATCGACAAGCTTCTCTGGTTCCTGCGCCTGGTCAAGACGCGACCGCTTGCCCACACGCTGGCCGAAGAAGGCCATATGCGGCTTAACGGCCGGCGGGTAGAGAGGGCGCACCAGAAGGTCGCGCAGGGCGATGTTTTGACCGTTCCCACAGCTGAAGGCGTGCGGGTGATAGAAATCCTATCCCTCCCGACCCGTCGTGGACCCGCACCGGAAGCCCAATCCTGCTACAGAGTGCTTGACGCGGGGGCAGATGTTCCCATAGCAGCGGCCAACCGAAACCAGGCCTTCTAAGAGGAATACGCAGCCATGACCTATGTCGTCACCGACAATTGCATCCGGTGCAAGTACATGGATTGCGTCGAAGTCTGTCCGGTGGACTGCTTCTACGAAGGCGAGAACATGCTGGTGATCAACCCCAGCGAGTGCATCGATTGCGGCGTCTGCGAACCGGAATGCCCGGCCGAGGCGATCCTTCCCGATACCGAGAGCGGCCTTGAGCAGTGGCTTGAGCTGAACGCCAAGTATTCCGCGGAATGGCCCAACCTCACCACCAAGAAGGACGCGCCGGACGACGCGGACGCGATGCGTGGCGAGGAAGGCAAGCTGGAAAAATATTTCTCGCCCGAACCCGGCGAAGGCGACTGATCCTTCGCACTTGCACACTCGGTCGGCGGTCCGGTTTCTCCGCCGAAAGAGGGACTTGGCGCGGGTAGAGATACCTTTTCAACGCGCTTCGAGGCGAGCGACGGTTAACCGTCAGCTCGCCTCTGGTAATTTTGTCACATCGGTGCTATATAATCCAGCAACTGCCCGGGCGCTCTGCCCGTCTGGCAGGCATTTGCATTGCGAGGCAGGGTTCGAAAGTAAACGGCTGGGAGAGTAATCTGACCGGGCGGCGAAGACGTTCTTGCGTTTTCATGTCGCATCCACCCGGGTTTCTCTCACCGTAGGTATGGCAGCGAACCACTGCAGGTGAAAGGACGATACATGGCAACCAGGGCCGATGCCTTCGATGTTGGAGATTACGTCGTTTACCCTAAGCACGGCGTGGGCCGTGTCATCGAGCTCCAGAAGCAGGAAATTGCCGGGATGCAGCTCGATCTCTATGTTCTGCGCTTCGAAAAAGAGCGCATGACTCTTCGGGTTCCCGTCAACAAGGTCGAATCGATCGGCATGCGCAAGCTGTCGTCCGACAAGACCCTGCGCGAAGCACTCGATACGCTGAAGGGCAAGCCGAAGGTAAAGCGCACCATGTGGTCGCGCCGCGCCCAGGAATACGAAGCGAAGATCAATTCGGGCGACCTCGTGTCGATCGCCGAAGTGACTCGCGACCTGTTCCGCGCCGATGATCAGCCGGAGCAGAGCTATTCCGAGCGCCAGATCTTCGAAGCCGCCTCCTCGCGCCTGGCCCGCGAACTCGCGGCCATGGAAAAGACCGATGAGCCGGCCGCTCTGAAGAAGATCCTCGCGATCCTCAACGAATACGCGCCGAAGTACTACGAGAGCGCTGAAGCAGTCTGATCAGACGCAGCGTTATCTCGCACAAGGGGGCCGCTTCCACATCGGACGCGGCCCCTTTTGTTTTGCGCTCCCCGCCCATAGATGTTCCCCCGAACGTTCATTCTCCGGAAAGTCGCTTCGTGACAGCTTTCACCATGATGATTCAGCGCGCTCTTCCCCTTCTCGCCCCTGCCGCGGCCTTGCTGCTTTCCGGCTGCATCAGCACTGCCGGCAAGATCATCACCGCACCGGTGCGCATAGCCGGATCGGCCGTGGATGCCGTCACCACCAGCCAGTCGGAAGCGGATGAAAAACGCGGCCGCCAGATGCGCGAGCAGGAAGAGAAACTCGGCAAGATGCAGCGCCAGTACGAGAAGCACCTCCGCCAATGCGATCGTGGCGACAGGCAAGCCTGCAACAAGGCGCGCGACGACTACGCGGACATGCAGTACCTGATGCCCGGAGCTACGGCCCAGCGACGCTGAGCGAGCGGAATCCAAACGAAATCGTCGTCCCGGACTCGATCCGGGACCGCTGGCAGTGCCCAGCCCACCTCACAGTAAAGCGCCTTGCCTAAAGCTGGCGCCTAAAGACGGACAGCGGTCCCGGATCAAGTCCGGGACGACGGCCATCTCGACGCTTCCCTATTTCCGACTCAGGCCGCCGCTCGCTTCAACCTGTCGTTGATCGCCGCGCCCACCCCCTCGCCGGGAATCGGCGCAACCGCGATCTTCGGCTGACTTGCCGCCGCCCCCTCATGCAGCAGCGCGTAGAGCCGCGACGCCGCCTCGACGAGATCGCCGGAACCCGAAAGATTCATGTCTCCAGCGACCTCCCCGAACCCGATATGGAATTCGTCTGCCTCCGCCGCAGCGGCATTCAGGCGCACCGGCTTGCCCGGCGCATAGTGGCTGGCAAGCTGACCCGGCGCCTCGATCGCCTGCGAGGTCACTGCATCGCTGTCAGTCCCAAGAACCGCACGGATCGACTCCTGAGGAATCGGGCCCGGCCGCAGGATCTGCCAGCGGCCATCACCGCGCAGGGCGACGATCGTCGATTCCAGTCCGGCCTCGCAAGGACCGCCATCAATCACCGCGTCGACATTGCCCCCCAGTGACGCCACCACATGCTCCGCGCGCGTCGGACTCACGGCGCCGCTGCGATTGGCGGAGGGCCCGGCAAGCGGCAGGCCGGAAGCGGCGAGCACTGCCCGCATCAACGGATGCGCGGGGCATCGCAGCGCCACCGTCGGCAGCCCTGCCGTCACCGCCGGAGCCACCGCCGCGCCATCACGCAACGGCAGCACCATCGTCAGCGCGCCGGGCCAGAATGCTTCGGCCAGAGCCAGCGCCCGCTCATCCAGCACCGCCAGCGCCTGCGCGGCGGCCAGGTCGGCGACATGGACGATCAGAGGATTGAAGCTGGGGCGCCCCTTGGCGCGATAGATGGCCGCAACCGATTCATCACGGTCGGCGCGGGCCATGAGGCCATAGACCGTCTCGGTCGGCACCGCGACGAGCCTGCCCTCCTCCAGCAGCGCCGCCGCACGGGATACGCCGGTCTGATCCGGGCTCAGCAATTCGGGTCCAATGTTGCGCTCCATGCGTCGCCGCTATCGCCCGCAAGATCGAAAGCCAAGAAAAACCGCGCGAAGACCGAGTGAGGAGACGTGCCCCCCTTCCATCGGTCGAGATCGCCCGAGCCTTTCGTTGCCCTGCCCCGAAGTTCCACGTGGAACACGACGACCCCTTCAGGAAGCGGAAAAAGGTGGCCGCTTGCCATTTTATCGAGCATCTGGTGCCCGAAGCCATGGGCGACCTCGCCCAGGCGCAGAAGGGTGTGCCAGCCTTCTCGACCAACTGACGAGCGAAGAATTGACAGCATGACCGACCAGATCGAAGTCCTCAGCCGCATTGCCGAAGCCCTCGAACGCCTGGCGCCTCCGCCGGCACATCCGGTCGATTGGCTCGCCCATCCTGCCTACGTCTGGGCCGGCAACGAAGCGCGCGGCGTGCGGGAACTCCTCGCCCCGCCGCTCGACCTGCTGCGCGGGATCGATTCGCAGAAGGAGCGCGTGGTCGGCAACGTAGAGCGCCTGGCAGCGGGCTATGCCGCGCACGACATGCTGCTCTGGGGCTCTCGCGGCATGGGCAAGTCGGCCGTCATGCGTGCCTCGATCCGCGCCGCGCAGACGGCACATCCCGGCCGGATTGCCCTCGTTCAGGTGGCGCAGGAAGCGCTCCATGGCGTGACCGCACTCTTCGCCCTGCTGGGCAAGGTCGATCGGCAGTTCCTGGTCTTCATCGACGATCTTGGTTTCGAGGAACACGACGGCGCCGGTCCGCGCCTGCTACGCTCCTGGCTGGAGGGCGGCGTGGAGGCGCGCCCCAACAACGTGCGCCTTGCCGTTACCGCCAACCGCCGCGCGATCGTGTCACGTTCGATGTCCGAGCAGGACGATCCCATCAACACGCGCGACGTGGTGGACGATCGCCTGGCGCTGGCGGATCGCTTCGGCCTTTCGATCGGCTTTCACAACTGCGACCAGCCCTCCTACCTCGCGATCATCGAGGGCTACACCCGGCAGTTCGGGCTGGAGTTCGACGAGCACGACGCGCTCGAATGGTCGCGCCGTCGCGGGGCGCGTTCGGGCCGCGTGGCCTGGCAATACGTCACAGAGGTTGCCGGGCGCGCGGGCAAAGTCATCTGACCCGAGAATAAGCGGTTAAGGCGCAGGGTAATCGCCTGAAAGAAAAAGGGGGCCTTCCAGCCCCCTTTTCGCCGTTCACTGGCCCGTGGGCAGCAACTTGTCCGGACCCTTGGTGAATCCGGCTTCCAGATTTACGCTGGCGCCGGGGACGGTCGGATCCTTGATCTCCTTCACCGGCTTGAGGTGCTCCGTCTCTACCGGCTTGATCGCGGCCGAGGGCGTCGCCCCAGGCGCCTGCACGCGCCAGATCACGCCCGCCGTATCGTCGCTCACCAGCAGGCTGCCGCTCTTGTCCCAGGCCAGCCAGGTCGGACGGCCATGGGTGTTCGACGCATCCTTCAGGAAGCCCGAAAGCACCGGTACGGGCTTCCCGTCGCGCGGGTTGCCGTTGGCGTCGAAGGGAACGAATACCACGTCGTAGCCCACCGCAGGGCGACGATTCCACGAGCCATGGCGCGCCACGAAGGCGCCATTTGCGAACTTCGCGCCCATGCGATTGCCGCCCCCCGCGAAGACCATGCCGAGAACGCTGGCGTGGGCACCCATCGCGTACTCCGGCTTGCGGGTATATTCGAGCATGTAGGTCTGCATCGGCCACTCGACGCGTTCGTCGAAGGTCGTTTTCCAGTAGACCCACGGCCAACCGTACTGGGCGCCCACGGGAACGTTGGTGAGGTAGTCCGGCACCAGGTCCGGCCCCAGCATGTCGCGCTCCTGCACCGTGGCCCACAACTCGCCGGTCGAGGGATTCCAGCCCAGGCCGTTGGGATTGCGCATACCGGCGGCGAACTGGCGACGGCGCGCCGTATCCACGTCGACTTCCCAGATCGCGGCGCGACCGGTTTCCGCCTCCATGCCCTCGTCCGCGATATTGGTCGCCGAACCGACCGTGACATAGAGGTGCCTGCCGTCCTGGCTGAGCAGGAGGTTGCGCATCCAGTGATTGCCGGCCGCAGGCAGGTCTATCATCGTGCGCAGCGGCTTGCCGTCCAGCTTGGTCGCGCCCGGCTGGAACGCGAATTCCAGGACTTTATCGTGATTGGCGATGTAGAGCTTGCCGTCCTGATAGGCGAGGCCGGAGGGGGAATGCATGTCGGTGGTGCGGAAATCGAACCGCTGTTCGGCCTTGCCGTCGCCATCGGCATCTCGCAGCAGGACGATCTTATCGGGTGAGGCCTGGCCCGCGCCGACACGATTGAACATCCAGCCCATCACCATGCCGGTGAGTCCCTTGGGCTTGTTGCCCGCCGGCGCGTTGGTCAGCGTCACCAGAACGTCGCCATTGGGCAAGGTCAGCATCGTTCGCGGATGATCGAGCCCATCGGCAAATCGGGCGACCGCCAGCCCCTCGCCTGCCCTGGGCGCCTCGCCGGCAGCCCAGCCCACGGTCTTCACCAGCTTGACGCTGGGAATCCACTGCGGGTCCGGCTCGACTAGCTTAGGATCCTTGCCCACCGTATCGTCCCACGGCAGGTCCGACGTGTTGGAATACTGGGCCCAGGCGACGACACCGCCGCCAACGAGAACGACCGCCACAAGGGCAAGGGCGGATTTTGTGAGAATGGAGCGCATCGCCCTGAAATAGGCTGGAGCTGCCTATGCGGCAACAACGACTTGGAGTATCGGGAGCCGATGTACGACTTTGCTCCCAAGGGCGACCAGCCCAAGACCGAACTCTACGCTGATCTGGCTGCGGCGGCCAAGGCGCTCGTCGATGGCGAGCCTGACGGCGTTGCCAATATGGCCAACATCGCCGCGCTGATCTGGCAGTTCCTGCCCAACCTCAACTGGGCGGGATTCTATCGCAACGTCGAGGACGAGTTGGTGCTTGGCCCATTCGTCGGCAAACCGGCCTGTATCCGCATTCCGCTGGGTCGCGGCGTTTGCGGCACGGCGGCGGCGAGTGGCGAAACCCAGGTCGTGCCGGATGTCCACGCCTTCCCCGGCCATATCGCCTGCGATGCAGACAGTCGCTCCGAGCTGGTCGTACCCGTGATGCGCGAAGGTAAGGTCGTCGCCGTGATCGATCTCGACAGCCCCATCGCGGATCGCTTCGATGCAGAGGATGCGGCGGGAATCGAGGCTATTGCGGCACTCGTCGCCGGTTCGATCTAAAGCGGAGCGTCTCCGCGCGGGACTCAGCCGGTTGCGGCGGAGGCTTGGCCATTCACGGGAAAAGGTGCTAACGTCGTGTTAACAAACGCGGCTAATGCCCGGAACCCGTGAAGAGGCCCTGCGAATGCGTTCGACCTTCAGCACCGCGAATCTCGCTTCGACCGTCCTTCTCGGCATAGCGACTCTCGCCTGCGCTTCGCATGCGTGGGCAGCGGAAGGACAGGCAGGCGCCGATTACCTCTACAGCGATTCCGCGTCCGAAGCACCGCCGCCGATGCGCTATGAATTCGATCCGGCGCAGCGCGAAGCCTGGTTGCGGGACTGCCATCAGACGGTTGCGGCCAGCCGCCCTCGATCGGGCACCGTCCGCGAAGGCCAGGGCGATCATGGCGAATGCGAGGCCTACCTCGCAGACTATCTCGCGCGATATCGCCAGGGGCAGATCGTCACGCCGGTTCTCGGCTACGCGGCCCCCGGCTATGCTTATGTCCATCCGGATCAACTCCGCCACTCGGCGGCCCCGCGGATGATATCCATTCCGGTAATCCAGGCGATCGACAGCAGGGGCGAGCCTATTGCCTACGCCGACGAAGCCGGCATCCGCCCTGCCCGCCGCTCGATCCCGCGCCGAGCCGGGACCCAAAGCGCGGAGTAGCCCTCCACGCAAACGGCGCCCGAACTGAGGTTCAGGCGCCGTTCGACATTCAGCACATTCGAAAGTTCAGATCGCGCCGCCGGTCAGGCGCTGGCAGATCAGGTCGAGCTGGTCCAACGTGGCATAGCGGATCGTCACCGTGCCCGATTTCGGATCGACATCGGCATTGATCTTCACCGGCAGCCCGAGAAACTCTTCCAAGTGGCTCTGCACCGCAACGATGTCGGCGTCCTCATGCGTATTGCGGGCGGTTCGGGCGCGGCGCGGCGCAACATCGCCGCGTGCCTTCTTGCGCACCAGCTTCTCGACCTCGCGCACCGACATCTGCTTGTTGATCGCAGCGTCAGCGATCTCCTCGGCACCTTCGCAGCCGATCAGCGCACGGGCATGGCCCATCGACAGGCTGCCCTTCTCCACCATCGCGATGACCCCGTCCGGAAGGGCCAGCAAGCGCTGGAAGTTGGCAACATGGCTGCGACTCTTGTCGACCATGCGGGCGATCTCGGCCTGAGTCATGCCTTCGAATTCCGCCAGGCGATTGTAGGCCCGTGCTTCCTCGATCGGGTTCAGATCCTCGCGCTGGAGATTCTCGATCAGGGCCAGAGCCATGACCTCGCGTTCGGTGAGTTCGCGGACCAGCGCGGGAATTTCGTGAAGCTGCGCCTTCTGCGCTGCCCGCCAGCGGCGTTCACCGGCAACCAGCTGGTAGCGTCCGTTGTCCGTGGGCCGCACGATGATCGGCTGAATCACGCCGCGATGTGCGATGGAGGCTGCCAGTTCCTCCAGCGCTTCCTCGTCGAAGATGCGGCGCGGCTGATCCGGATGCGGGGTGATATCCGCGATGGCAAGCACGGCGAGCCCACCCGCCCTGGGCAGCGTCCCCCGGCCCTCGGACCCTCCGGAAGCAGCCAGCGGCTCCTCGCGGCGGGTTTCGCCCAGCAGGGCACCCAGTCCCCGGCCGAGGCCTTTCGGCTTCTGCTTGGAGGCAGCGGCGGCACCGCCTGCGGTATTGAGTGCGGTGGGTACGCTGATGCGGACGATCGATTCGTCGTTCATGCCGCTTTCCTCTTCTCGGGCAGGCGGGTGATAAGTTCGCGCGCCAGCGCCATGTAGGCCCGGCTGCCCGCGCAGGCATGATCGTAGATCAGGGCAGGCACACCATGGCTGGGCGCTTCGGAAAGGCGCACATTGCGCGGAATCGTGGTTTCGAAAACGAGCTGGCCGAGGCAGGATCGCACATCGTCGGATACCTGGTCGGTCAGGCGATTGCGGCGATCGAACATGGTCAGCGCAATGCCGATAATGCCCAGATCGGGATTGAATCGCTGCTGCACCCGCTCCACCGTCTGGAGAAGCTGGCTGAGCCCTTCCAGCGCGAAGAACTCACACTGAAGCGGCACCAGCAGCGTATCCGCCGCCGTCAGCGCATTCAGCGTCAGGAGGCCCAGCGAAGGCGGGCAATCGATCAGGCAGACGTCATAGCCCAGATCGGCGCGCAGAGCCGATCGAAGGCGGTTAGCGCGATCGTCGGCATTGACCAATTCGACCTCGGCCCCGGACAAGTCCACCGTAGCCGCCAGAAGATCGAGATTGGGGATGCTGGTTGGCATCACGCAATCGGCCACCCGCACCCGGTCCACCAGCACCTCATAGGAAGTGCGATCCCGTTCCGACGCCGAAACGCCGATTCCGGTAGAGGCATTACCCTGGGGATCGAGATCGATCAGCAGCGTCTTCCAGCCCGTAGCAGCGAGGGCGGTGGCGATATTGATCGCGCTCGTGGTCTTCCCCACTCCGCCTTTCTGGTTGGCGATAGCGATACGGATCACTTGGTCATACCCTTCCTGTCGGCCAGCTTGCCGACAATGATGCCTGCCTGCGGGTCCGTCAGGGACTGTTCCACGTGGAACATGTGCCGCCACTTGCGAAGGTCTTCCAGTTCTTGCTTTGCAGACCGCCCCTTGGGCAACAGCCAAACCGTGTCGCTTGTGGAAAAACGCGAAGAAATTGTCAGAAGTTTTTCCAAAGGCGCAAAAGCACGCGCCGAAATCACGCTGACCGGAAAGCTCTCTACGAGTTCGAGGCGCTGTCCAACGACACGCGCATTTTCCAGTCCCATCGCGATGCGGGCCCGATCCAGCCACTCGATCCGCCGGGCCCGTGATTCAACCATCACGACCTGGCATTCCGGTCTCAGGGCCGCAATGACCAGTCCGGGGAAGCCGGCTCCGGTACCAAGGTCCAGCCACGGCGTGGATGTTTCACGTGGAACATGCGGAAGCAGCTGGGCGCTGTCGATGATGTGCCTCAGCCAGACCTGTTCGAGGCTCGCCGCCGATACCAGGTTTTGCTGGCGATTTTCCTCGACCAGCATGGCGACCAGGGTCTCCAGACGAACCCAGGCCTCTTCGTCGCATTCGGGTAATGCACGCAGCCATTGGCGCGCTTCGTCTTCGGTCGTGATCACGCCGCCTCCCTGCGGGCATGAACCAACAGCGCCGAAAGCGCCGCCGGTGTAATTCCGGGAATACGGCCCGCCGCCGCGAGAGTCGCCGGGCGGGCCTTGCTCAGTCGTTCCACCATCTCGCGGGATAGCCCCGGAATCTCGGCGTAGGGAAAATCATCGGGCAGGGACAGTGCCTCGCTGGCACGAAGATCGCGCAGTTCCCGCTCCTGTCGATCGAGGTATGGCGCGTAAGCGGCATCCTCGACCATCTCCTCGGCCAGCGCTTCATCAGCCACAAGCTCCGGATCGATCCAGGGAGACAGCCCGGCCAGATCGACGCCTCCAAAGCGGAGCCACTCCCGCAGTTTAAGCCGACCCACATCGGCCCGGACGGGAAGCCCCGCCTGAGCGAGTTCATGGCCGGAAACGGACGTATCAAAACCTGCGTCGATCTTCGCCCGCTGGGCGAGACGGGATTCGAACCAGGCCCGGCGTTGCGCTCCGGCCGAACCGATCTCGATGGCCAGTGGCGTCAGCCGAGTGGACGCATTGTTGGCTCGCAGACGAAGTCGATATTCGGCCCGTGCGGTGAGCATCCGATAGGGCTCGCTCACACCGTGCAGAGTCAGATCGTCGATCATCACCGCCATGTAGCTGTTGGCCCGATCCAGCGCCGGTGCCTCGCGCCCCAGCACCGCCGCTGCGGCGTGCATGCCCGCGACCAGGCCCTGCGCGGCAGCCTCTTCGTAACCCGTCGTGCCGTTGATCTGTCCGGCGCAATAGAGGCCGGGCATATCCCGCAGTTCCAGGCTCGATCGAAGTGCGCGGGGATCGATGTGATCGTATTCGACGGCATAGCCGGGAACGACCATCTCCACCCGTTCCAACCCCTCCATCGTGCGCAGCATCTCCAACTGCACGTCCGTTGGCAGCGACGTGCTTACGCCGTTGGGATAGACGAGAGGATTGTCGAGACCTTCCGGCTCCAGGAAAATCTGGTGACCATCGCGATCCGCGAAGCGATGAATCTTGTCCTCGATCGACGGACAATAGCGCGGGCCGGAAGCGCCGATCGCCCCGGTGAACAGAGGCGAGCGGTGGAGGTTGTCGCGAATCACGTCATGCGTGCGCGGGTTGGTCCGGGTTATGGCGCAGAAGACCTGCGGAACCTGGCGACGGGTGCCCGCGTCATTCGCGGGCATGGCGGACATCGTCCAATCCTCGCCATCGGAAGGCTGCTCGTCCAGGCGAGCCCAGTCGATGGTGCGACCGTCAAGGCGCGGCGGCGTGCCCGTCTTGAGTCGCGCCATCGGCAGTGCGGCATCCCGCATCTGCTCGGCCAGGCGTTGCGCCGATGCCTCCCCGATCCGGCCGCCCGTCAGCCGTTCCTCACCTCGGAACAGCGTGCCGCCCAGGAACGTGCCGGTACAGAGCACGACCGCGCGTGCATCGAGTCTGGTTCCGTCCGAAAGCTCAATGCCGACCACCCTGCCCTGCGTCACGACGAGAGCCGCAGCTTCACCGCCCACCAGGGTGAGATCGCCCTGCTGCTGGAGCAAGCGGTGGATAGCTGCCTTGAACAGCTTCCGATCGGCCTGAACGCGTGGCCCCTGAACGGCGCTGCCCTTGGAGCGATTCAGCATGCGATAATGGATGGCTGCGGCGTCGGCGGCGCGGGCGATGAGACCGTCGAAGGCATCCACCTCGCGAACGAGATGGCCTTTTCCAAGCCCGCCGATAGCGGGATTGCAGCTCATTGCGCCAACGGCATCCAGGTCGAAACTGACGAGCGCCACGCGCGCGCCCATGCGCGCGGCGACTGCCGCAGCCTCGCAGCCGGCATGGCCGCCGCCGATTACGATCACGTCGAAGGAGTGCATGGACCCCGCGCTTACCCGAAGCCGCGAGTCACGTCAAAGCAGCCTGTCATGTTTCACGTGGAACATACTACTTGCCAATGCAGAACCTTCCGAACAGCGCGTCCAGCATGTCCTCGGTGGTGGCGCGCCCTACCAGAGCATCGAAAGCCGATCTCGCCAACCGGAGCCCTTCCGCGACCAGCAGGGGATCGCTTTCCACCCCCGCCGCCTCGATCGCTCGTTTAGCTTCGGCCACGAGCAAGTGCTGCCGGCGATTCAAGGCAGCATCGCCCGGCCGGGGCATCATCGATCTGGCGGTAGCGATGAGATCGTCTCGCAAGCCGTCGAGGCCCTCTCCGGACATGGCGGAAACGCGATGGCGGGCCGCCTTCTTCTGTTCCACGTGAAACAGATCCGCCTGTGGGGAGATTTCCCAAGCATCCGCGGGGCCCTCTCCTTCCGGTCCGAGCCATAGCACCAAGTCTGCCCTGCCGAGTTCGGCCCGGGCCCGAGAGATGCCGATGGCCTCGATCTCGTCTCCTGTCTCGTCACGCAGGCCGGCCGTATCGCCGAACAGGAAAGGCACACCGCCCAAGGACACTGCACGAGTCAGGACGTCCCGGGTGGTGCCCGCAAGGGGCGAGGTGATGGCTGCCTCATCCTCGACCAGGGCATTGAACAATGTGCTCTTGCCCGCGTTGGGCGGACCGGCGAGCACGACGCGATATCCGTCGCGCAATGCTTCCGCGCGCGGTCGATCCAGCCACTCTTCCAGCTCGGCGCGAATCTCGCTCAGGCGCATCAGGAAATCAGGCGGCAGATCGGCAACGTCGTCTTCATCACCGAAATCGAGCACCGCCTCTACCGCAGCGGAGGCCGTCAGCACGCGATCGCGCCATGATTCGACTTGGCGTGAAAATGCCCCGCCCGCCATCGCCAGCGCAGCCTGACGCTGAAGTTCCGTTTCAGCTGAAAGGAGATCCGCCAGGCCCTCGGCCTCGGCAAGGTCGATACGGCCTTGAGCGAAGGCCCGCCGGGTAAATTCGCCCGGTGCCGCGCGGCGCAGCCCCGTCTCACTCAGAAGCGCGGCTTCCACGGCGGCTACTACCGCCCTCCCCCCGTGGAGATGAAGCTCTGCAAGGTCTTCCCCGGTCGCCGTCCTGGGACCGGGAAACCAGAGCACCAGCGCCTGATCCAGAATCGCGCCTTCGCGGCTGCGCAAGGTTCGGTAACTTGCACGGCGGACAGCGGGCAGCGTCCCTGCCAGCGCCGCAAGAGCGGACCCGGCCTGGGGACCGCTGATCCGGACCACGCCGATCGCCGCAGGAGGCGATCCGCTGGATAGGGCGAAGATGGTGTCTTGACGTCCTGGGGACATGGGTTCGGAAGGCATGGCTCCCGCGCTACAGGAGCGGAAGCCTCACGGAAACCCCGCCCGGCGTCAGCCGTCCTTCTTGGGTTTGCCGCTGCCGGTCATGGCCCCGCTCATCGCCATGGCAGCGCCGTTTTCGAGAAACTGCTGGAACAGCTTGAGACCAAGCTGACCCATGGGGGCAACCTGCTTGCTCAGTTCCTGAAGCTGATCGAAATTCCCCACGCCCTGCATGGCCTTGGCCAGCGCATCGACATAGACATCGTTCGCCTTGGTGACATCCGGCAGGCCGAGGAACCGCCGTGCCTCTTCAGGCGAGCATTCGACCTCGACATTGACCTTCATCACGGCCTCCCATGGAATTTGTTCATCTGGGGTGGCACATGGCGTTGGCAAAGTCCACCGCTCGTGCCTAACCTCGATAACGTTCCTATGGCCCGGAAGGCTGCCAGAATCGCTATCCGCAGGAGAGTTTCATGACCAATACCGAAATCCCGACGCTCGACGGCGACGGCCTGATTCCCGCTTACGTCGCCCGTCCCGAAGGTACCCCGCGCGGCGCGATCATCGTGCAGCAGGAAATCTTCGGCGTCGATGCCGGTATTCGCCAGAAGGCCGATAGCTGGGCCGCGCAAGGCTACCTTGCCGTCGCGCCCGACACGTTCTGGCGCCAGAAGCCGGGTATCGAACTGAGCCCCTACGTCGAGGAAGAGTTCAAGCAGGCCATCGACCACATGATGGCGCATGATTTCGATCTCGGCATCCGCGACATCGAAGCCGTGATCCACTGGATTCGCCGCGAGGAAGGCGTCCCGAAGATCGGCCTCGTCGGATTCTGCATGGGCGGGCGCATCGCCTACATGGTGGCCGCGCGCACCGATATCGATGCCTCGGTGGGCTACTATGGCGTGATGATCGACCAGATGCTGAATGAAAAGCACGCCATCGCCCGTCCGCTCATGTTGCACATTCCCACCGCCGATCACTTCGTGGATGCCGCCGCGCAGAAGGCGATCCATGACGGTCTCGACGATCATCCGCGCGTCACCCTCTGGGACTACGAAGGCCTGGACCACGGCTTCGCCGCCGAAATCGGCGCCCGCCGCGACGAAGCCGGCGCTGCTCTGGCCGACAAGCGCACGGCCGATTTCTTCGCCGAGCACCTCGGCTGACATTACGGGGCCCGGCCTTCCGCGCCCTTGCGGCGCGGGCCGGGCATGCCTCATTCAAGGACTTCCAGACGATGACCAGCGGATATCGAATGATAGCGCGCGCCCATGGCGGCCCCGAAGTGATCGAGCGCGAGGACTTCGATGTCCCCTCCCCCGCTCCCGGCGAAGTGCTGATCGAAACCGAGGCGGTCGGTCTCAACTTCATCGATACCTATTATCGCAAGGGACTCTATGCCGATGCCTTACCGATCTGTCTGGGGTCGGAAAGCGTCGGAAGGATCGTGGCGCTGGGCGAAGGCGTATCCGGATTTGCCGTAGGCGAACGGGTCGGCACGACCCATGCGGGAGGTGCATATGCCACCCACCGCCTGATCGCTGCCACCAAGGTCATGCGGATACCCGAATCGATCGCGCCTGAGATCGCCGCCGCCGTGATGCTCAAGGGCCTGACAGCGTGCTACCTCGCCGAAGACACCTTCCCCGCCGCGAACGGCCATGTCGCCTTGGTTCACTCGGCAGCCGGCGGCGTAGGCTCGCTGCTGGTCCCCTGGCTGCTCGATCGCGGCGTGACCGTCATCGCCCATTCCGGCAGCGCCGAAAAGGCCGCGCAAGTGCCCGGAGATCATTCGCTCCATTGCGATTTCAACGAGCTGCCCGAAGCCGTCCGCGAGATTACTCAGGGAGAGATGTGCCATGTCGTCTACGACGGCGTCGGCGCTGCCTCCTGGTCGGCCTCGCTCGCCTCGCTGCGCAAGCGGGGATTCATGGTGACTTACGGCAATGCTTCCGGCCCCGTTCCGCCGGTGGCGCCGCTGGACCTGATGAAGGCGGGATCGATCTATCTCACCCGCCCGACTCTCGCGGACTACGTCGCCACGCCGGACCAGCTTGCGATCAGCGCGCAGAAGCTGTTCGACCGGATCGCCAAGGGAGTCCTCAAGCCGCGCATCGGGCAGACCTTCAAGCTGGAGCAAGCCGCCGAAGCGCATCGGGCTTTGGAAAGCCGGGCGACCATTGGGTCTACGGTTTTGATTCCCTGAAGAAGTAAAAGGAAGAGCAGGGGTTATTACCCCTGCACCCCGTTACTGTCGTCGGTGCGCGCTGCCTATTCGTTGTGCGGCCACTGCGCCGCAAGGAGCGCACCACGGATAGGTCGCGCGCGAGGTCGGCATTCCGAGGGTCTGGGGGATCATCCCCCAGGAACAAAAAAAGGGCCCGGAAACCCGAGCCCTCCTTCATCAGATCAGAGTGACGATCCCAAGTTGCGGATCGACCCACCCCTCGTAGATCATCTTCACCGCCACGTAGAGGATCACTACAAGGCCGATCCAGGCGATCCAGCGGTAGCGCTCGATGTACCGGGCGATGAAGTTCGCCGCCACGCCCATGAGGGCCACGGCGAAGACCAGCCCGACGATCAGGATGCCCGGATGCTCACGCGCAGCACCGGCTACGCCGAGCACGTTGTCGATCGACATGGAGATATCCGCCACGGCAACCGAGATCGCCGCGCCGGCGAAGCTCTTGGCGGGCTTCACGCCCGAATGCTCGTCGCCCACGATCTCGGGCGAGCCCGGAGAGTGGGAGCCGGCGCGAATCTCGCGGTACATCTTCCAGGCCACCCAGAGCAGCAGCAGCCCGCCCGCGAAGACGAGCCCGACGATGCCCAACAGCCAGGTCACCATGAGGGCGAACGCAACGCGCAGAACCAGCGCCGCGATCACGCCGATGGCGATGACCTTCTTGCGCTGGTCTGCCGGAAGTCCGGCGGCCAGGGCACCGACCACGATGGCATTGTCGCCTGCCAGCACCACGTCGATCAGCAGCACCTGCAGGAACGCCGACATTGCTGCCGGCGTCCCCAGGTTCGAGAAATCGTTGACGATGTGCTGCCAGATCTCGGCGGGGCCACCCAGTGAGGAGGTGGCCACCAGAGTCTGAAGAATGCTCAAGCCCCCGAGCTCCCCTTACTGGTTCATGGTCGAGAAGAAGTCCTCGTTGGTCTTCGAGTCCTTCATCTTGTCGAGCAGGAACTCCATCGCGTCGACGGTGCCCATCTGCATGAGGATGCGGCGCAGCACCCACATCTTGGTAAGCTGGTCCTTGGGAACCAGCAGCTCTTCCTTGCGGGTGCCCGACTTGCCGACGTCCAGCGCGGGGAAGATGCGCTTGTCCGCCACCTTGCGGTCCAGGACGATTTCGGAGTTACCCGTGCCCTTGAACTCTTCGAAGATGACTTCGTCCATGCGGCTGCCGGTGTCGATCAGGGCCGTGGCGATGATGGAGAGCGAGCCGCCCTCCTCGATGTTGCGCGCGGCGCCGAAGAAGCGCTTGGGGCGCTGCAGGGCGTTGGCGTCGACACCGCCGGTCAGCACCTTGCCCGACGAAGGCACCACGGTGTTGTAGGCGCGGCCCAGACGGGTGATCGAGTCCAGAAGGATCACCACGTCGCGCTTGTGCTCGACCAGGCGCTTGGCCTTCTCGATCACCATTTCGGCGACCTGGACGTGGCGCTGCGCGGGTTCGTCGAAGGTGGAAGAGATGACCTCACCCTTCACGCTGCGCTGCATGTCGGTGACTTCCTCGGGACGCTCGTCGACGAGCAGGACGAGGAGGAACACCTCTGGGTGGTTGTCGGTGATGGCCTTGGCCATGTTCTGCAGCAGCACGGTCTTACCCGTGCGCGGCGGCGCCACGATCAGGGCGCGCTGGCCCTTGCCCTGGGGGCTGACGAGGTCGATCACGCGGGCCGACTTGTCCTTGACCGTGGGGTCCAGGGTGTCGAGGCGCAGGCGCTCGTTCGGATAGAGCGGCGTCAGGTTGTCGAAGTTGACGCGGTGGCGCACCGCATCGGGATCGTCGAAGTTGACGCTCTGGAGCTTGGTGATGGCAAAATAGCGCTCGCCGTCCTTGGGGGCGCGGATTTCGCCTTCCACGGTGTCGCCCGTGCGCAGGCCCCATTTGCGGACCTGGTTGGGCGAGACATAGATGTCGTCGGGGCCGGCAAGGTAGTTCGCCTCGGGGCTGCGCAGGAAGCCGAAGCCGTCCGGCAGCACTTCGATGGTGCCCTGTCCGATGATTTCCTCACCGTCCTCGGCCACTTCCTTGAGAATGGCGAACATGAGGTCCTGGCGGCGCAGCGTCGAGGCGCCTTCAACGCCCAGTTCCTCTGCCATTTCGACCAGCTCGGCCGATGATTTCCTCTTGAGTTCTTTAAGATGCATTTGTCTGGATTCCGGATGGAAAAGGTGTGTCGGCCGGCGGGATCGTAAGGCTTGGGGAAAGCGGATCCGGGCAGGAGAATGGGCTCGCCGCCCTGTGCCGGAACAAGGCTCAGATAAGCCTTCGGCGGGTTCCGGTCAACGAGTCAATCCGTCAAGCGGCGTCTGGGCGGGGCGAATGGAAACAGCCGAGGCCGTCGTCCCGGACCTGATCCGGGACCGCTGGCCATGAACAGCCCAACTCACGGCTGGGCGTTTTGCTGTACGGTGGCGCCTAAAGTGCTGACAGCGGTCCCGGATCAAGTCCGGGACGACGGATTCACTCCGGATTTACGCTAAACTCCCGCCTTCTCAGAACGGCTTCACGACCACTAGGATCACGATCACGACGGCCGCGAGCCCCGGAATCTCGTTCAGCAGACGCAGCTTCTTGCCGGTCAACGGACGTTCGCCGCGCGCCAGCTTCTTGCCGTAGCCCACCAGCCAGCCGTGGTAGCCCGAGAGTCCCAGTACGAAGAGCAGCTTGGCATGAAGCCAGCCTTCGCTCCAGGCCCCCATCGCCGTGGCGGTGGCGATGCCCAGGACCCAGGTGAGGATCAGCGAAGGCGTCAGGATGATCTTGCGCAGCTTCGCCTCGCGATCGATCCAGCGCAGTTCCTCTGCCGAGCCGGCTTCCGCCTCCTGGTGATAGACGAAGTAGCGCGGCAGCATGAACAGCCCGGCCATCCAGAAGATCACGAAGATGACGTGTCCGGCCTTGAGCCAGAGATAGAGCATGGAAAGCACTTCCTGCATGGGTGCCGCGAGACTCGATGGTTCAGGGGCGGCCCTCCTGCACCCTTGGCATCCACGGGGCAAGACGATTCCGACCCTGAATCGCAAGCTGAATCAGCGGGGTGACCCGATCAGCGTGACCAGTTCCGCACGATTCCCAGCAGCTGCTCAACATGGGCGATGGGGGTGAACTGCCCGATACCATGGCCGAGATTGAACACGTGGGGACGGTCCGCGAAGGCATCGAGCACCCGCCGGGCCTGGAACTCCAGTTCCTCGCCGCCGGAAAGCAGCAGCAGCGGATCGAGATTCCCCTGCACGGGAAGCCCTTGAGGCAATTCGCGCGCGGCCCATATCGGGTCTATCGTCTCATCGATTCCGACCGCGTCTACACCCGTCTCACGGGCATAGGCGGGAAGTTTTTCGCCCGCTCCCTTGGGGAAGCCGATGATCGGAGTCTCGGGATGGCGCGCCTTCACCGCCGATACGATGGCGGCATTGGGAGCGATGACCCAGCGCTCGAACTGGGCCGGAGAGAGCGACCCCGCCCATGAATCGAACAACTGGACGGCCTCGGCTCCGGCTTGAATCTGGCCACTGAGATATTCGACAGTCACCCCCACGATAGCCTGGATGATCTCCGCGAAGGCCGAAGGGTCGCGATAGGCCATGGCGCGAGTCTCATGCTGATCCCGGCTGCCCTCGCCCGCGCACATGTAGGTGGCGACGGTCCAGGGGCTTCCGGCAAACCCGAGCATCGTCTTGCCTGAATCGAATTCGGCATCGAGAGCGGCGCGAACTTTGCGCACCGTTTCGTAGATCGGCGTGAGCCGTTCCGGAACTGAGGTTAGGCCCTTGAGCGTGGAATCGACGAGGCGCGGAGTCAGCTTCGGGCCTTCGCCGGCCAGGAATTCGAGATTCTGACCCATGGCGTACGGCACGATCAGGATGTCCGAAAACAGGATCGCGCCGTCGAAACCGAAGCGGCGGATCGGCTGCAAGGTGATCTCCGCAGCGGCGTCGGTATCGTAGACGAGCGCCAGGAATCCACCCTTTTCCGCGCGCAGGGCGCGGTACTCGGGAAGGTATCTTCCGGCTTGGCGCATCAGCCAGACTGGACGCTTGCTCGTGTTCGTTCCGAGCAGGTTTTCGAGAAGGAGGCCAGGCATCGAGATTCACGTCCGATCAAAAAAATAAAAGATTCTTAGAAGGATGATGGAGTCTGTTGGCCCTGTGGATATCGGGGACTTTTGAATCTTGCACGATTCAATCCACGCCGAACAGGTTCAAATTTGCGAAGCGACTCTCCGAGGAGTCTGAGTCAAAGACTCTTTATCCCGGTTACCCACAGGGTGTGGGGCGGATTTGAATCATGTTTACGACTCTCTCGATGAAATCGGTTCAATGTGGAGGAAAGCCGGGAACCGAGTTGTCACCAGCACTATCCCGTGGTTTATGCCGCCACATATCCACAGGCCGCCGGGATGTCTCGGGGGTTCTTCAAGCGAAAGACTTCGGAACAGCCCCGAATGGCGCGTTTTCACCTCCACCTGCTATCTGACTCCACCGGCGAAACGCTGGAAATGATCGCCAAGGCCGCCCTCGCCCAGTTCGACGATTCAGACGTGTTGCGGCACTTCTGGCCGATGGTCCGCTCGCAGCAGCACCTCGACCGGATCATGGGCGAGATCGCCGCCAATCCGGGCCTCGTGTTCTTCACCCTCGTGAACGAGGAAACGCGCGGACGGCTGGAAGAGCGCTGCCAGCAGCTCGGCCTGCCGGCGATCGCCGTGCTGGATGGCGTCACCGATGCGCTGGAGGCCCTGCTCGGTCAGGAGGCCAAGGGCCGTCCCGGTCGCCAGCACCGCCTGGACGATGCCTATTTCGCCCGCGTTGACGCGATTCAGTTCACCATCGCCCATGACGACGGCATCGCCTGGGAAGACTGGGAGGAATCGGACATCGTGCTGGCGGGCGTTTCGCGCACCAGCAAGACGCCGACCTCGATCTACCTCGCCAATCGCGGCTACAAGGTCGCGAATATCCCGATCGTGGTCGAAAGCCCGCCGCCGCCGCTGCTGTTCGGGCTGAAGCGGCCCCTGGTGGTCGGCCTGACCACGGCGCCTGACCGGCTGATTCAAATTCGCCGCAATCGTCTGCTGTCGCTCAGCCAGTCGCCCGATACCGACTATGTGAAAAGCGACAGGGTGGAGAACGAGCTGAAATATGCGCGCCGCATGTTCGCCGACAATTCCTGGCCGGTGATCGACGTGACGCGCCGCTCGATCGAGGAGACCGCTGCGGCGATCATCAATCTCTATAACGAGCGCAAGGCGGAAGGATCGCAGGATCCGCTCGGCCCGAAACCGATTTGAAAGCGGCCGATTTGAACGCGAAAGAGTCAACGATGATCGTCCTGGCATCGCAAAGCGCTTCGCGGCGCGCCATGCTCGAAGCCGCCGCCATCCCGTTCCGCGCCCAGCCCGCTCATGTCGACGAGCGGGCCATCGAGGCCGGTCTTGCCGGCAGACCGCCGGCCGAGGTCGCGCTGGAACTGGCGCGGGCCAAGGCGCTGGCGATCTCTACCGAGGCGCCGGGCGAACTCGTTCTCGGTAGCGATTCGCTCGTCGAATGCGGCGGTCGCCGGTTCGACAAGCCCGCGAGCCGGGAAGCGGCGGCGGAGCATCTGCGCTTCTTTTCCGGCAAGGTCATGAATCTCCACAGCGCCGCCGCCCTCGTGCGCGACGGCGAAGTGCTCTGGGCCGAAGACGCGGTGGCGAAACTCCATGTCGCACCGCTTTCCGAGTCCTTCATCGCGGAATATCTCGATGCGGAATGGCCCGAAGTCGCCGGCTGCGTCGGGGTATTTCGCATAGAGGCGCGCGGCGTGCAGCTTTTCGAGACGATCGAGGGCGACTATTTCACCATCCTCGGCATGCCGCTGCTCAAGGTGCAGGCGGCGCTGCGCCGCTTGGGAGAGATCGCCCAATGAGCCTGCTTTACGCCGAAGTGATCGGTGATCCGATCGCGCAGTCCAAATCTCCGGTGATCCACGGATTCTGGCTGGAGAAGCTGGGGCTTTCCGGCCGCTACGATCGCCATCAGGTGCCGGTGGAGGGCCTCGCGGATTACCTGGCGCAGCGCCGCGCCGATTCCTACTGGCGCGGCTGCAACGTCACGATGCCGCACAAGCTCGCGATTCTTCCCCTGCTCGATCGGCTGGATCCGCTTGCTGAAAGGATCGGTGCGGTCAACACGGTGGTGCGCGAGGCGGACGGGACTCTGACCGGCTACAACACCGACGCGGCCGGATTTCTCGAGCCGCTGCAACCTCTGCTCGATCAGACTCACCTGTTCCGCATGGCGCGCGTGCTCGGCACCGGCGGCGCTGCACGCGCGATCGTCGCGGCGCTGGCGGAGCGGGGCTTCGTGGTGGTCCTGGCCGGCCGCGATCCTGCCAAGGCGCGGACCATGCTGGACGAACTGACCGCGCAGGACGATCACCACGCCATCGATCTGGCGCACTTTGCCCAGGCCACCGACTTCGCTTTCGACGACCGCGAGCAGTGCCTCGACCTGATCGTCAACGCCAGTCCGCTGGGCATGACCGGGCAGCCGCCGCTGGCTTTCGATTTCAGCCATGCGCCGCCGCGCAGCGTGGTCTACGATATCGTCACCAGCCCGCTCGACACCCCCCTCCTCCAGCAAGCACGAGAAGCAGGATTCGAGACGGTGGACGGTCTCTCCATGCTGATCGGCCAGGCAGACGTCGCTTTCCGTCGGTTCTTCGGCGCCACGCCGCCGCGCGCCTTCGATCCGGAACTGCGCGAACGCCTGACGTCATGAGAATTTTGGGACTCACCGGCTCGATCGGCATGGGCAAGTCGACCGTCGCCGGGATGTTCCGCGATCTTGGCGTTCCGGTGTTCGATGCCGATGCCACGGTCCATGACCTCCAGGGACCGGAAGGTGCGTTGGTGCCGGCGATTGAAGCGGCTTTCCCCGGAACGACGGGCCCGCAGGGCGTCATCCGCGAGAAACTTGGCGCGGCGGTGTTCGGTGACCGGGATGCGCTCGCGCGACTCGAGGGCATTGTCCATCCCGCCGTCGCGGAGGCCCGGCGACGGTTCATGGCCGACCATGACGGCGCGCCGCTGGTCGTATTCGACATTCCCCTGCTTTATGAAAAGACCGGCGAGCGCGGGCTGGACGGCGTGGTGGTGGTATCCGCCCCGGCCGATATGCAACGGGCGCGGGTGCTCGCGCGGCCGGGCATGACGGCGGAAAAATTCGAGCAGATCCTGGGCTTGCAGGTTGCCGACGCGGAAAAACGCGCGCGGGCCGATTTCGTGATCGATACCGGTACGTCGCTGGCAGAAACCCGCGAGCAGGTGGGCCGCATCGTGGACGCGTTGGCCGAGTCAGAATAATCCCCTCAGGCCCTTGCGAAGTGAAGCGGGCAGGCAGATATGGAGAGGGATGAGAGAGATCATCTTCGATACCGAAACCACAGGTTTTGACCCCAGAAGCGGGGACCGAATGGTGGAGATCGGCTGCATCGAGATGGTCAACCGGGTGCCGACCGGAAAAACCTATCACGCCTATTTCAATCCCGAGCGCACGATGCCGGCCGAAGCCGAAGCCGTGCACGGGCTGTCGGATGCGTTTCTCGCGGACAAGCCGCTTTTCGCAGACTGTGCCGACGCTTTCGTGGCCTTCATCGGCGATGCCCCGATGATCGCGCACAATGCCTCTTTCGACTTCAACTTCATCAATTTCGAACTCGTGAAATGCGGGCTGGCCGAAGTCTGCCTGACGCGGATGGTCGATACCGTGGCGCTTGCCAAGGTTCGCCATCCCGGCGCCAAGCTTTCGCTGGACGCGCTCTGCACGCGGTACGGAATTGATCGAAGTCATCGAACCAAGCACGGCGCCTTGCTAGACGCCGAGCTGCTCGCGCAGGTCTACGTGGAGCTCAGGGGCGGTCGTCAGATCGGTCTCGAACTCCTCGCCGAAACCGCCGGGATCACCACGGAAACGCGGATCCTGCTTCGAAAGGACCGCCCCTTCCGTCAACCGCGTCCCCACGCGGCCACCGAGGAGGAACTCCTCATCCATGCGGAGTTTCTAAAGTCGGTGGATGCCCCGCTCTGGGGCGCCTGAATCACAGCAGAGGAGTAATCACCCATGGACATCCGCGTTTCCGGCCATCAGGTCGACACCGGTGAAGCCCTCCAGACCCACGCCAGCCAGCGATTGACCGCGATCGTGGACAAGTACTTCAGCCGCGCGCTGTCGTCGCAAGTCACGTTTGGCCGCGCGCCTGCCGCGGCTTTCCGCTGCGATATCGTGGTCCACGTGATGCAGAACCTCGTGCTCAAGGGCACCGGCATGGCGCAGGACGCGCATATCGCCTGCGATCAGGCGGCTGAAAAGATCGACAAGCAACTTCGCCGCTACAAGCGCCGGATCAAGGATCGTCATGAGCAGACCGCTCATGCGGTGGCCGTGGAAGAAGCCGCCTACACGATCTTCGAAGAGCAGGCGCAGGAACAGGAAGAAGAGTTCGATGCGGATGCGCCGGTAGTCATTGCCGAGACCCGCGTTGACGTTCCCGAAGCCACCGTTTCGGACGCGGTCATGATGCTCGACTTGCGCAACACCACGGCGTTGCTGTTCAAAAACGCTGGCACGGGACGCCATAATATGGTTTACCGCCGCGGCGACGGTTCGATTGGCTGGGTTGAACCGCACTGACGCCAACGTCGGCGCCGATCCAGGCGTCTGTACTTCTTTTCGAAGGAGAAGCATAACCCCCGGTTTTCCGGGGGTTATGAACGTTTAATCCAGGAGCATTTTCCAGCTGACCGGCAACGGTCTACGGCTCGGAAAATGCGGCAATAGAATGCCATAGCGGTTTCGCCCCGGTGGAATCGCTATGGGCAAACCCCGTTTGGGCCAGAACCAGAAACGCAAATGAGCAGTCTTTTTACCCTCCTGCCTGACGCCGTGGTGACTACCAGCGCAGACAGCAAGCAAGCGATTCTCGGCCGCCTCGCCGATCTGTTCGCCGAGGTTTATCACCTCGATCGGGAACAGGTGCTGGCGCGCGTCGTCGAGCGAGAGGACATGGGCAGCACCGGCTTCGGCCGCCGTATCGCCATTCCCCATGCCCGCATGGCAGGTCTGGGCCGCCCGGTGGCGGTGGTGATGCGCCTCGATTCGCCGGTCGATTTCGATTCCGCCGATGGCGTGTCGATCGATCTGGTCTTCGGACTGCTCTCGCCCGAGAACGCGGGCGCAACCCACCTTCACGCGCTGGCGGCGATCTCGCGCATGATGCGTGACGAACGCATGCACGCGGCGCTGATCGATGCGCCGGGCCCCGAGGCGCTCTACAGCCTGCTCAATAACGTCATCGAGCGCGATGCCGCCTGACGTACTGGAAGTCGGTGCTCCGGATTCGTCCGGCGCCGGCATGCACTGGCGGGCGCTGGAGGGTCTCTATGCCTCGGCGCCGATCAATGGATTGTTCCGCTCGCGGCTGGATATCCCGGGCGAGGGCCTGTCGCGGATCACGTTCGACGTGGAGCCGGACTGTTTCCACGCGGCGGGGGCTGCCCATGGCACCATCTACTTCAAGATGCTCGACGATGCGGCCTTCTATGCAGCTAACACGTTAGTCACCGATCGCTTTCTGCTGACCACGTCGTTCAACCTGCTGCTGAGCAAACCCATCAAGGGCGGCACCGTCGTTGCGGAAGGACGCTGGGTCAGCGGCCGTCGCCGGGTGCTGGTCGCGGAGGCGCGGCTGGTCGATGCGGAAGGCGACGAAGTGGGGCGCGGAACCGGCACTTTCATGCGTTCGCGGATCGCCCTTTCCAGCTTGCCCGGGTACTCGGGCTCGGGCGGACCGGGCTGAGCCGTGGACGCGCGGATTCCCGCCCATATCGAGGTTTCGGGCCTCATTCGCGCGGTTGAGGCCGAAGGTGGATTCGGCGCCGTCCTGAACAAGGGGGAGCGCGACGCCGGGACGATCATGCTCGTTCTGATCGAGAATGGAGACAATGCGCGAATCTATGAGCGCATGCCGCAGCTCGACGGATCGCGGACCTGGCAATGCACCAGAAGGCAACAAACCAGCCCGGATTTCGGTGAGTCCATCACCATGAGACTGGCGTTCTCCGATTACATCGAGACTCGCGGGCGGCAGGATCCGGACTTGTGGATCGTCGAACTGGATGTCGCGAAGCCGGAACGGTTCATCGGGCTTGGTGTATAACCGGGTTGACTTGCGCGACATGCAAGTTAATGGCCTCTGCACAGACGCGGAAGCGGCTCGGGCAGCATTTCGGCCAGCCCGGCTAGCACGCAGACGGGGAATCGTCGGCAGGACAGTTGGAAGGTGAACGCCTCTAAAAGGCATTCCGTTCCCGCCTGCGTCAGATTGGTTCACCGCCTTTGATCATGATTTGATGCGAAGCAAAGTTCAGTGGGCTAGCGCGTTGGCGCTGGCCGCTACGGTTTTGACCACCCTGTTCGGCGCGCAAGGTTCGGGCGCCGCGGCTCTGGCACCGGTTCTGGTGCAGGCCCAATCGAACCTCGACCCGATCTTCGTATCGCAGCCGGTCGTCCAGTCCCTCCCCTCGGAAGATGGGGAAGAAGCGACGGACGCGGTTCTGGCCGATGATGAAGCGGACGTTCCCGTCGATGCGGACACGCTGGCGCAGCTGGTTGCGCAGCAGTCGGTCCCCGGCCAACTCAGCAGCGAGATGCGCTGCCTTGCCAGCGCGATCTATTTCGAATCGCGCGGCGAAACACTCGAAGGCCAGCTCGCCGTGGGCCGCGTGATCATCAATCGCGCTGAATCCGGCCGCTTCCCCGCCAGCTATTGCGGCGTGGTCTATCAGCCTTCGCAGTTCTCGTTCATCCAGGGCAAGAAGATGCCCAAGGTGCGTGAACATTCAAGCGGCTGGCGCGAGGCTGTTGCCGTCGCCAAGATCGCCGTCGAGAAGAGCTGGAAGAGCCCGGTGAAGGGCGCCCTCTTCTTCCACGCGGCCCGCGTGGCACCGAATTGGCGTCTGACGCGCCTGGCCCGGGTAGACAACCACATCTTCTATCGTTGAGATAACGCCGTTCTGCGGCAGGCACGAAAAAGGGGAGCGAAACAGGCCGTTTCGCTCCCCTTTTTCATGTGCTTGAGGATCAGTCCCGCAACTGGACCCAGACCGGAGTGTGATCGCTGGCCTTTTCCCGCCCGCGATAGGACTTGTCGACGCCGCAAGCGACGAGCCGATCCGCCAGTTCGGGCGAGAGCAGCGCATGATCGATGCGGAAGCCGTGATCGCGTTGCCAGGCACCCGCCTGATAGTCCCAGAAGGTCCAGATGCCGCCGCGCGGATTGTGCGTGGCAATGGCATCGGTCCAGCCGTCGCCCAGCAAGCGGAAATAGGCATCGCGCGATTCCGGCTGCATGAGTGCATCGGCGGCCATGGCCG
>NZ_JBJDRF010000052.1:0-37548 GCF_044987305.1 Novosphingobium sp. ZW T3_23 | reverse complement strand
CCCCCGCCCCCTCCGCCGCCCTCGGCTCCAGCAGCGCCTACGCCGAAGTGACGGTTCCGCCCCGAAAAACGGCCGGAAAAGGAATGGAATGAACGACATCTCGCCTGCCCGCATTCTGCTGGTCGATGACGAAGCCGCCCTTCGCGAACCCTTGGCCGACTACCTGTCGCGCCAGGGGTTTGCCGTAACGCCGGCAACCAGCGCCGCCGACGCGCGCGGCAAGCTGCGCGACGAGAAGCCCGATCTCGTCCTGCTCGACATCATGATGCCCGGCGAGGACGGCCTTTCGCTCTGCCGGCACCTGGTGGAGGCGCAGGATGTTCCGGTGATCTTCCTCACCGCGCGCGGCGAGGCGACCGACCGCATCGTCGGCCTGGAAATCGGCGCCGACGACTATGTGGTGAAGCCGTTCGAACCGCGCGAACTGGTCGCCCGCATCCGCTCCGTCCTGCGCCGTGCCGCCCGCGTCCCCGCGCAGGCGCCCGAAAACGAGGCTTTCGCTTTCGAAGGCTGGCTGCTCGATCCGCTCAAGCGCCGCCTGTCGGATGCCGAAGGCGCGACCGTGCCGATCTCTTCGGTCGAGTTCCGCCTGCTCATGGCGTTTCTGGAACATCCGCGCCAGGTGCTCAACCGCGATCGCCTGCTGGACATGGTGCAGGGCCGCGAGGCGCATCTGTTCGACCGCGCGGTGGACAACCAGGTCAGCCGCCTGCGCCGCAAGATCGAAGTGGATTCGCGCAATCCCCAACTGATCCAGACGGTCTGGGGCGGCGGCTATATGCTGGCAACGGACGTCCGGCGCGTGCCGCTGGAAGCGGACTGAGCGAGAGCGGTCAATGTCGAACTTGGCCATGCCGGACCTGAAGATGTCGGGCCTGAAGATGCCGCGCCCCCACAGCCTGATGGGCCAGATGCTGCTGGCGGTGGCCGTCGCGCTGATGCTGGTGCAGGGCCTCGGCGCATTCTTCGTCTACCGCGCCCAGCGCGAAGGCTACGAAGCGAGCATGCTCAATGCCTCCGCCTTCCGCCTGATCATGGAAACGCGCGGGCCCCGCGCCCTGTCGCGCCATCGCGACGGCCAGCGCGACGGCCCCCGCGTGCCGCTCTCCGGGCCGCCGCCCAAGGGCTACCACCTCGAATACAGCACCCGTTCGCCCGCTGCCCCCGGTGAAAGCCGCGATGCCGAAGCCGAAGTCGGCCTGGCCAAGATCCTCGCCGACCAGGATTTCCCCGTGCGCGAGATCGTGGTCGTCCACCGCGACGTCGGGCGCGACCGGGTGGCCCGCCGCAATGCCCTCGACCGCGCGGCCAACTATGCCCTCTCGCGGGAAGACACCGAGCGCATGATGCGCTCCAACCTGCTCGTGGTGGGTGTGCGCACTGAAGAGAACGGCAGCTGGATCATCTCGCGGGTGCGCGCGCCGCGTCCCGAAAACGTCCTGCTGACACCGATCCTGGTGCAGACGATCCTGATCTACGTCGTGGTCATGGCGGCCGTCGCCCTGATCCTGCGCCGCATCACGCGGCCCCTCGCGGCGCTGACCCGCCGCCTGGAGCGCTTCGCCGCCACGCAGGACGTCGATGGCCAGCTTCCGCCGTCCGGTCCCGAGGACATGCAGCGCCTGATCGTCGCCCACAATGCCATGGAATCGCGCATCGCCGCCCTGCTCGACGAGAAGAACGTGATGCTGGGCGCCATCGGCCACGATCTCAAGACGCCGCTCGCCGCCCTACGCGTCCGGATCGAGTCCGTCACCGACGATACCGAGCGCGAACGCATGGCAACCACCATCGAGGACATCGTGCATACGCTGGACGACATCCTCTCGCTCGCCCGCGTCGGTCGGCCCAGCGACCCTCTGGAACGCACCGAACTGTCCGCTTTGATGTTCTCGGTAATCGAGGAATACGAGGACATGGGAGAGCCGGTGGAAGTGGGCGACACCGAACGCATGGCGCTGGAATTGCGGCCCACCTGGATCCGCCGCGCCTTGCGCAACCTGATCGGCAATGCCCTGCGCTATGGCGAACGCGCCCGCGTCTCGCTGGCGCGAGAGACCGAACGCGACGGTTCTTCGCGCGCGGTCATCCTGATAGAGGACGATGGCCCAGGCATTCCGGACGATTCCATCGATGCGATGATGAACCCCTTCACGCGCGGTGACCCCTCGCGCAACAGCGCTACCGGCGGTGCCGGACTCGGCCTGGCGCTGGCCCGCGCCATCGCCGACCAGCATGGCGGCGCGCTGGTCTTGTCGAACCGGGTTTCTGCGGAAGGTGTCGTCGAAGGGTTGGACGCAAGGCTGGAACTGCCGCTCAACTGATCGGCGCAGTAGGAACCACCCTACCGCATCTTCGCGAATTCGGCATCGATCTGCGCGCCCAGCATGTCATCGAGCAGCCCGCAATTGCGCACGCGTTCGATGGCGCGATCGAGTTCCAGCGCGCCGGGCGTCCCCGCCAGCCGTGCCTCGAAGTCGCGAGAGATCCGCGCCGCGCGTTCCACCGAGCAGAACCGCCCCAGCATCTGCGGCAGGCGCGTGACCAGGAAAGGGCCGTCGCTGCCATCCAGCAGGACGTCGAGATTCTCCAGGGCCCAATCGTAACCCATGTCCCGCGTCGCGCTGCGGGCCATGATCCCGTCCAGCAGATCGCGACGTTCGCTGTCCCTGAGCCGGGGATCGTCCAGCGCCAGAAGCCAGGCGGCCAGCTTGGGATCGCTGGTGCGCGACGCCGCCGCCAGCGCGGCTGGGCGAAACACCGGGTCTTCCGAAGCCAGCGCCCGGTCCACGAGATCGCGCGCCGCCCCGATCTCCCGCTTGTTCAGGTAGAGATCCAGCGCGTGGTCCAGCCACGCGGGATCGAGAGCCGCCTTGTCGCCTGCCAGGTAGGCCGCCATGGCATCGGCAAGGCGATCGCGCAGTTGTGCCCCCCGCCCGGTGCCCAGCAAAGTGGAGACGACCTGCACCCGCCGCTGCTTGCGCGGCCGCGCGTCATGCGCATAGACGCCGTAGGCCGGATCGAAGCCGAGTTCCTTGAGCAGCGGCGCATAGAGCCTCTCCCGCAGCCGATTGAAGCCAAGGCGCCCCTGGGAGCCGACGAAGCCCTGCATGCGGTACCGGGAAAGCGCCTTGTCGGGCGCGTCGGCGGCGTGCGGGTCGGCGTGTCGGATCAGCTTGCGCGCCAGTTCGGCCATTTCCGAGACATTGCCTCGTCCCGCGCGGATCGAAGCGTCCAGCGAATCGACCAGAGCCAGCGCTTCGCCGCCGGGAAGACCATCGGCCCCGGCGATCAGCTGCCGCCAGTGCACGGCCGTCAATTCGAACCGATAGTAGCCGCTGCCGCCCGCATTGGGGAACACCGGCCCTTCGCCCGGAACGGTGAAGCTCTGGTTCTGCCGGTCCATGATCGCGCATGTGCGCTGCGCGCCGCGCCGGAAGCAGAGCGGTATCGTCCAGCGCGCCTCGGGCGGCGCCACCCCTGCGGTGGTGTAGCGAAGCTGGGTGACGGCGACTTTGTCTCCGCTCTGGCGCAAGGCCAGGAGCGGAACACCCTGCTGCTCCACGAAGCTGCGCATGGCCGGAACCAGCCGGGGATCGCCCGCCACTTCGGCAAGGGCTCCGAAGAAGTCCGCGCTGGTGGCGGTGCCTTGCCGATGCGCGGTGATGTAACGGCGCACACCCTCTCGAAACCGATCCTCGCCCAGCCATTGGGCGACCATGCCGACGACATGCCCGCCTTTGCCGTAAGTGATCGAATCGAAGGCCGAATCGATCCGTTCGCTGGTGTCGATCGGCTGCCGAATCGGCCGCCCGGCCAGCAACCCGTCGGTGTCCATCGCCTGATAGCCTGTGCCCAGCGCGTCCCCGGCGATACCCAGGTCCGGGCGCCACT
The DNA here is from genome assembly GCF_044987305.1 of Novosphingobium sp. ZW T3_23. Lineage (NCBI taxonomy): Bacteria > Pseudomonadati > Pseudomonadota > Alphaproteobacteria > Sphingomonadales > Sphingomonadaceae > Novosphingobium > Novosphingobium sp. ZW T3_23. The sequence continues at coordinate 33,654 of NZ_JBJDRF010000052.1, read as the reverse complement.
GCTCGCCCACACGGTAGCCGATCCAATTGGCGAAACTTTCGTTGAGCCAGAGGTCGTCCCACCATTCCGGGGTCACGAGATCGCCGAACCACTGGTGGCCAAGCTCATGCCCGACGATCATGCCGAACTGGCGCTGCTGCTCCACCGGCGCGTTCTCGTCCATGACCAGGATATCGTCGCGGTAGAGATCGGCACCGGGGTTCTCCATGGCGCCGGGCAGGATCGGCGTGGTCACCTGATCGAGCTTGGGAAAGGGAAACCGTTCGCCGAAATAGTCTTCGAGCAGGGCGACGATGCGCTTGCTGCCTTCCAGGGCGAAAGCCAGATTCCCCGCGTTCTGCCCCGTGGAGACGATCCGTAGCGGCAGCGGCTCCGGCCTCTGCGGCGTGGGCGGCACTTCGCCCGAGAGCATGGCGAAAGGCCCCGCCATGATCGCCACCAGATAAGTGGGCAGCGGCGGCCCTGACGCGAAGCGATGGACGGAAAGGCCGTTTTCCATGCTAGGCGCACCGATTTCCGGGCCATTGCTGATTGCAGAAAGACCCGGCGGTGTACGCAAGGTCACGGAGAACGGGGTCTTGAAGCCGGGCTGGTCGAAGCAGGGGAAAGCCGCGCGCGCATCGATCGACTGGAACTGGCTCCAGGCATACCAGGCGCCGTCCACGTTCACCCGGAACAGGCCCGCCGGTCCCTGCGCGAAGGCTGCCGAGTAGTCGAACGAGAGCGTCACCGGTCCTGCCGGAAGCGGCTCGTCGAAACCCAGTTCAGCGAGGCCAAGTGCATCGAGCTGCCGCCAGTGGGCCCCGATGATTCGCGTGCCGATCCGCGCCTCTGCTCGGGTCACGTCGAGGTCTCGGCCGTGGAGATAAATCCGGGACGCCTGCTCCTGCGTCGTCACATCGATCTCGACGTGTCCGGAGAAGCGCGGCTGGCCGGGGTCGAGGGTTATGTCCAGCCTGTACGCCAATGGCTGGACCACGGCATCGAGACGGCCGAACGGCAGGTCCGGTCTATGGTCGGCTATCACGATGCCCTTGGCGCCGGGCTGCGAATCCGTGTCGGCCAGCGCGCTGCCGGAACCCAGCAGCAACGTTGCCAGCAGGACCGCCCCCCCTATTCTCGTAAGGCCGATTCGCAGGAAGCCGATACTTGGGAACTCGACGGGGCAGGTCAGCGCATCAGGCCCCCGATGAGATTGCGCGCAAAGCGGCCGAGGCCCGGAAAGCCGATGGCCTTGCCGAAAGCATCCCCCACCGTACCCGCCGCCGCGCTGGCGGCCGAGGCCTTGGGGTTGGCGCGGCTCTTCTTGCCCTGCACCGACTGGGCCAGGATCGAGCCCACGCTGGCCGCCGCCGCGCCGGCTGCGGCCTTGGCCACCTTGCCGCCGAGACCATCCCACAGGCTGGGGTTCTTGCGCTCCTGCCTGGAAACTTCCTCCCGTCCCTTGTCTGCCACTTCCTGCGCGGTCGCCGCTGCATCGGCGGCCTTGGCGGCGAGCACTTCCTCGGCGCTCTCGCGATTGACCGGGGTGTCGTACTTGCCCTCGCAAGGGCTGATCGACTGCACGATCGCCCGCTCCTTCGGCTCCACCGGACCCAGGCGCGAGCGCGGCGGCGCGATCAGCGTGCGCTGGACCACGGAGGGGGCGCCTTCGTCATCCAGCGTGGACACCAGCGCCTCGCCCACTTTCAGCTCGGTGATCGCGGCTTCGACATCCAGATCGGGATTGATGCGGAAGGTCTCCGCCGCCGCCTTGATGGCCTTCTTGTCACGCGGCGTGAACGCCCGCAGCGCGTGTTGAACCCGGTTGCCGAGCTGCCCGGCGATGTCCTCGGGAATGTCGATCGGGTTCTGGGTGACGAAGTAGACGCCCACCCCCTTCGAGCGGACGAGGCGAACCACCTGCTCTACCTTGTCCTGAAGCGCCTTGGGCGCATCGTCGAACAGCAGGTGCGCCTCGTCGAAGAAGAACACCAGCTTCGGCTTGTCGGGATCGCCTATTTCCGGAAGCACCTCGAACAGCTCGGACAGCAGCCAGAGCAGGAACGTGGCGTAGAGCTTGGGGCTGCGCATCAGCTTGTCGGCCGCCAGCACGTTGATGTAGCCGCGCCCCTTGTCGTCGCTGCGGATGAAATCGACGATTTCCAGCGCCGGCTCGCCGAAGAACTGCGCCGCGCCCTGGCTGTCCAGCGCCAGAACCTGGCGCTGGATCGTGCCGACGCTGGCCTTGGTGACATTGCCGTATTTTCCGGAAAGCGCGGCCGCATTCTCGGCCACATGGGCCAGCATGGCCTGGAGGTCGGGCAGGTCCAGCAGCAGCAGTCCCTGCTCGTCGGCATAGCGGAAGACGATGTTGAGCACGCCTTCCTGCGTGTCGTTGAGGTCCATCAGCCGCGCCAGCAGCAGCGGCCCCATCTCGGAGATGGTGGTGCGGATGGGATGGCCCTGTTCGCCGTAGATGTCCCAGAACACCGCCGGATTGTCGGAATAGCCGTAGTCGGCGATGCCGATTTCCTTGGCGCGCGCTTCCAGGATGGCGGCATTCTTGAACTGCGGGCTTCCGGCCATGGCGATGCCGGAGAGATCGCCTTTCACGTCGGCCAGGAACACCGGCACCCCGGCAGCGGAAAACTGCTCGGCCATGGTCTGGAGCGTCACGGTCTTGCCGGTGCCGGTAGCGCCCGCAATCAGCCCGTGGCGGTTGGCCCGCCCCAGCCGCAACACCTGCCGTTCGCCATTGGCACCGAGTCCCAGGAAAATCTCGTCCATTCACCGCTCCCTTGCACCCATGCAAGGTGATAGAGCCGCCTGTGCGCAAGGGCGAGAGGGATTTTGCCAGAGGCGACGTTCATCGCTACAGGCGCGGCCAGACCATGCCCGAACCCTTCGTTCTCCTTGATGACGCCCGTGGCGATAGCGCTGCGCATGCCCGTATCTACCGGGCGCCGGTGGAGGTGGTCGTGGCGCGCCATGGCCACGAGGTCATCGACGCGCTCGCCCGGATCGAGGCGCTGTCGAACAAAGGCCTCCATCTGGCGGGGTATATGGCTTACGAAGCGGGCCTCACGCTCGAACCCAGACTGGCCGGCCTGGCGCCCCAAGGCGCTGGCGTTCAAGGTCCGCTGGTCTGGTTCGGCGCCTTTTCCAGCCATGAAACGCTCCCTGCCGCCGACGTACCCGGCTGGCTGGCCGATCACGCCCGGCCCGGCCCCGTCGGTATCGGCCCCCTTGAGCCGCAGATCTCCACCGGGGACTACGGCCGCGCCTTTTCCCGGCTCCACGAAGCCATCGCGGCGGGCGACATCTATCAGGCTAACCACACTTTCCCGCTGGCCGGGCCCTGGCATGGCGATCCGCTGGCGCTCTATGCCGCGATCCGCCCGGCGGCGGCGGCGGGCCATGGCGGGGTGATCTGCGATGGATCGCACTGGCTGCTCAGCTTCTCGCCCGAACTGTTCTTTTCGCTGGAAGGCGGGCAAGTGACGGTGCGGCCGATGAAGGGCACCCGCCCCCGCGGCCGGAACGACGCCGAGGACATCGTTCTGCGCGCCGACCTTGCAGAGTCCGTCAAGGATCGCGCCGAAAACCTCATGATCCTGGACCTCATGCGCAACGACCTGTCGCGCGTGGCCGAACCCGGCAGCGTCCGGGCAGAGCATCCCTTCGCCATCGAAAGCTATCCGACCGTACACCAGATGGTGTCGACCGTCCGCGCCGGACTGGCGCCGGGCAAGGGCGCCGTCGATATCCTGCGGGCGCTGTTTCCCTGCGGCTCGATCACCGGCGCCCCGAAAATCCGCGCCATGGAGCTGATCGCCGAAGTGGAACCCTATGCGCGCGGCCCCTATTGCGGCTCGATCGGACGGATCGATCCCACTGGCGATGCGGCCTTCAATGTGGCAATCCGCACTCTGCATCTGCTGCCGGGCGCCACTCGCGACGACAGCAGCAGCGGCCGCGCCATCCTCGGCGTCGGTTCGGCCGTGGTCGCCGATTCACAAGCGCTTCCCGAATGGCGGGAATGCCTGGTCAAAGGGGGTTTCGTGAGAGAGTCGGCAGGGGCATCCTCGCCCGCCAGTTTCGACCTGATCGAGACGATGTGCTTCACGCCCGAAAAGGGCATTCCGCTGCTTGAACTCCATCTTGAGCGGATTCGCGCCAGCGCCGAAGCGCTGGGCTTCAGCTTCGATCGCCACGCCGTGCGCAATGCCATCCAGGCCCTGTGCTTCGATGCCGAGGCCCCCTCGAAGCTGCGCCTGGTCGCCGCGCGCAGCGGTGCCTATTCGCTCGAACTCGCCGAACGGCCCGCTGCGTTTTCCGGCCCCGTCACCGTGGGCGTACTGCCTCTGCCGGTGGACAGCGGCGACTGGCGCCTGCGCCACAAGACCAGCGATCGCGGCTTCTACGAGGCAGGGCTTGCGGCGGCCCAGGCGGCCGGCGCGCAGGAAGCGCTGTTCCTGCGCGATGACGGCCTCGTCACCGAAGGCACTTTCACCAGCCTCTTTCTGGAACGCGGCGACAGGCTGCTAACCCCGCCCGCCGCGCTGGGCCTCCTGCCCGGTGTGCTGCGCCGCTCGCTGATCGAGCAGGGCCGCGCGGAAGAAGCGGAACTGACGCTGGACGATCTTGCGGACGGTTTCCTCATAGGCAATGCCCTGCGCGGGCTGATGCCGGCACGGCTGCTGGCGTGATGCACGTTTCCCCCGCCCTCTCGCGCATCGCCCCATCGGGCACGACCGCGATGACCGATCGCGCCATCGAACTGCGCGAATCCGGCATCGACGTGATCTCGCTCTCGGTGGGCGAGCCGGACTTCGCGACCCCGCCCCATGTCATCGAAGCCGCGAAAGCCGCGCTCGACGCCGGGCAAACCAAGTATACGGCGGTTGGCGGCACCTCGCAGCTCAAGCAGGCTGCCGCGCTGCATTTCCGGCGCGATCTGGGCATCGCGGTTCCGCCCTCGCAAGTGACGGTGAGCGCGGGCGGCAAGCAGGCGATCTTCCATGCCATGCTGGCGACGCTGGGCGAAGGCGACGAAGTGGTCGTGCCCTCGCCCTGGTGGGTCAGCTATCCCGAAATCGTGCGTTTCGCGGGCGGCAAGGTCGTGCCCCTGCTCACCGCCGCGAAGGACAATTTCCGCTTCACGCCAGCCGATCTCGAAGCGCAGATCGGGCCGCGCACGCTCTGGGTGCTGCTCAACAGCCCCGGCAACCCGACCGGCGCCTACTATCCCGAGGACATGCTGCGCGGCATCGGCGAAGTACTGCGCCGCCATCCGCGCGTGATGGTGCTGTCCGACGACATTTACGCGCCGCTCAATTATACGGGCCGTCCCCATGCCACGCTGGCGAACCTCTGCCCGGACCTTGCCGACCGCATCCTGACCGTCTCGGGCGTGTCGAAAAGCCACGCGATGACCGGCTTCCGGATCGGCGTCGCCGCCGGGCCGCAATGGCTGATCAAGGCGATGGAAAAGCTCCAGTCGCATTCCTCGGGCAATCCCTGCTCGATCAGCCAGGCCGCCGCCGTCGCGGCTTTCGAAGGTCCGCAGGACTTCCTGGCCGAATGGCGCGAGCGGTTCCGCCAGCGCCGCGACAAAGTGGTCGCCGCGATCAACGCGATCCCTGGCCTGTCCACGCCGACCCCGGACGGTGCATTCTACTGCATGATCGACGCCGCGCCGCTGATGGAGCGCTTCGGCGGGGATGACGTGAAGCTGGCCCTGCACCTGCTGGAACACGGCGTGGCGCTGGTCCCGGCTTCTGCCTTTGGCGGGCGTGACGGTTTCCGCATCAGTTTCGCCGCGGACGACGCGCGGCTGGAAGAGGCGCTTCGGCGCATAGAGAAAGCATTGACGTAACATGGAACTGGAAATCCTCTTCGAGGACGGCGAAGCGCTGGTCATCGACAAGCCCGGCGGCCTTCCGCTCGATACGCCGCGCGCCGGCGGGCCGAGCCTCGAAGACCGGCTGGACGAACTGAAGCTTGGCTTCCAGCGCCGCCCCGCGCCGGTTCACCGGCTCGACCGCGACACCTCGGGCTGTCTGCTGCTGGCGCGCAACCCCAAGGCACTGAAGCGCTTTTCCGCCGCTTTCGAGGAAAAGCTGGTCCAGAAGCGCTACCTCGGCATCGTTGCCGGCACCTTGACGGAAGAGGAAGGTACGATCGCGCTCAACCTCTCCAAGGTCAGCACCGTCAAGGACGGCTGGCGCATGATTCCGGCGAAGAAGGGCAAGCCCGCCGTCACTCACTGGCGCAAGCTGGACGAGAAGAACGGGTTGACCCTGGTCGAATTCCGCCCCGAAACCGGCCGCACCCACCAGATCCGCGTCCATGCCGCTTCCGGCCTCGGCCTGCCGCTGCTGGGCGATCCGGTCTACGGCTCGAGCAAGGGCGCCCCGCGCACCATGCTCCACGCGGCAGGCATCACCGTACCGCGCGGCGACAAGGAACCGATCGTGGCGGTGGCGCCTATGCCGCGCGATTTCGCCGCGCTCGGCTTCAGCGATGAATGAGCGAAGTTGAGGCCACGATAGACCGCGCCCAGGCACTGGCGAGCGAAAGCTTCATTGCTTCCGCCGGGCCGGGCGGCCAGAACGTCAACAAGGTGGCGACGGCGGTCCAGCTGCGGATCAACGTCTATGCCCTGCGTCTGGCCCCGCCGGTCTTCGCGCGGCTCAAGGAACTGGCAGGAAGCCGCATGACTTCGGGCGGAGAACTGATGTTCACCGCCCGCCGCTTCCGCACCCAGGAAGCCAACCGCTCCGACGCGCGCGAGCGCCTCGCGGAAATGCTGCGCGAGGCGTTCAAGCTGCCGGAAAAGCGCGCCAAGAGCCGGCTCAACCGGGTCGGCAAGGAGCAGCGGCTGAAAGGCAAGAAACTGCGCGGCTCGGTAAAGGCCGGGCGCGGCAAAGTCAGTTTCGACTGAGGTTCACTCGGCCTGCGCCGCTGCTTTCGCAGGCACCGCGGCAGATGCGGTGGGTTCCGGGCGAGCCTCGAACATCTCCGCCGCCTCGGCCAGAGCCTCTGTCTCCCCGGCCGTGACGTCGTCCGGCCCCGGCGATGGATCGGACTGTCCGCAAGCTGCCAGGGACAGGGTTGCGGCGAGAAGGCAGAGTGTTCGCATGTCCGCTTCCTAGCCGATCGGCGTTACCATCTCAAACGATCCGGGCCTGCCTGCGCGATAGAACCGCGTCATCCTGAACTCGTTTCAGGATCCATTTTGCCGAACATCCGACCACTGCTGGTCAGAAATGGATCCTGAACCAAGTTCAGGATGACGGAGCGAGATGGGCGGTTGTCGTTCGGCAAACGCCTGCATGGTCTATCGCTTGCAACCTTGCCGCTTTCCCGGACTTCCCACTGACACCGTTTACGCCGATACCTGGTGTCGGCAGCAAACAGCCAAGAGGAGTCGTCATGTCGAAGATCGTCGTCGTCGTCGGAAGCCTTCGTGCCGAATCGTACAACCTCCAGTTCGCACAAGCGGTTACCCGCTTGCCCGCCGCTTCAGGCCATGATTTCGTCTTCGCGGATATCGGTTCGCTGCCGCTCTACGATCAGGACGACGACGGCGACCAGGCGCAGTCGGTGAAGGAACTCAAGGAACTGATCCGCAGCAGCGACGGCGTGATCTTCGTGACGCCCGAGTACAACCGCTCGATGCCGGGCGTGCTGAAGAACGCCATCGACAATGCCTCGCGCCCCTATGGCGACAGTGCCTGGGCGGGCAAGCCGGCGGGCGTGATCGGCGTCTCCATCGGCGCGATGGGCACCGCGCTCGCCCAGCAGCATTTGCGCAACGTGCTGGCCTACCTGGACATGCCAACTCTCGGCGCGCCGGAAGCCTTCATCCAGTGGAAGGATGGGCTGATCACGTCGGAAGGCACCATCGGCGAGCAGTCGGCCGGGTTCGTCGGCGGTTGGCTTGAGGCGTTCCTTGCGCTGGTGGACCGCCACCAGGATTGAGGAACCGCGTCGTCCCGGACTTTGATCCGGGACCGCTGGCAGTCCTTTAGGCGCCCCGCTCGCGAGCAAGGCGCGGCCAGCGGTCCCGGATCAAGTCCGGGACGACGGAGTGCTTACAGGATCCCGGCCGTCTTGCCGGCGCGGGTGAACATGCCGATGATCTGCTGGACCTGTTCGGCCGAATGTTCGGCGCAGAGCGAGCAGCGCAGCAGGGTCATGTTCGCAGGGGTTGCCGGCGGACGCGCGAGGTTCACGTAGAGGCCCTCGTGCAGCAGCGCCTCCCACATCATCGCGCCGCGTTCGAGATCGGGCATGATGACAGCGATGATCGCGCTCTGCGGTTCGTCGGTGCCGAGCTCGAAGCCGGCATCGGTCAGGCCCTTGTGCAGGGTGCGCGAGCTTTCCCAGAGGTGGGCGCGCTTTTCGGCGGCCGTCATCAGCTTGCGGATCGAGGTCGTGGCGGTAGCGACGACGCTGGGCGGCAGGCTGGCGGTGAAGACGTAGGGACGGCAGACCAGGCGCATGATCTCGAACTTGGGGTGGTTCGAAACGCAGAAGCCGCCGACCGTGCCGACCGACTTGGAGAAGGTACCGATCACGAAGTCCACGTCGTCAAGGCAGCCCTGGTCCTCGGCCACGCCGCGCCCGTTGGGGCCGATGAAGCCCATCGAATGCGCTTCGTCCACCAGCACCATGGCGCCGTACTTCTTGGCGACGGCGATCATCTCCTTGAGCGGGGCGATATCACCCAGCATCGAGTAGACGCCTTCCAGCACCACCAGCTTGCCCGCGCCCTCGGGGATGCGGCGCAGGCGCTTTTCCATCGCCTCGATATCGTTGTGCTTGAAGGGCACGACTTCGGCGTCGCCCATCTTGCAGCCGTCCCAGATGGAAGCGTGGCTGTCGATGTCGAGGACGATGTAGTCGCCCTTGCCGGCGATCGTCGAGATGATGCCCAGGTTGGCCTGGTAGCCGGTGGAGAACACCATGGCATGCTTCATGTCGTAGAAGTCGCATAGCGCTTCCTCGACCGCCTTGTGCCCGGCGTAAGTGCCGTTGAGCACGCGGCTGCCGGTGGTGCCGGCGCCGAAGTCGTCAAGAGCCTGCTTGCCCGCCGCGATCACGTCAGGATCGAAGGTCATGCCCATGTAGTTATAGGTGCCGAGCAGGATCGTCTCGCGGCCGTTGCACAGGGCGACGGTGGGCGAGATCACCTTTTCCATGACGAGGCCGAACGGATCGGTGACGCCGGTGGAAAGCAGATCGCGGCGCATCTCGATCAGGGGATCGAACTTGCTGAACAGGTCGGTGTGAGCCTGCGTTTCGTTTTCGCTGAGCATGTCGGTCATCGCGGTGTCCCTCAGCCCTGAAGCTTGACCACGGCGTCCACGAGCTGGCCGTAGTTCTCGATCTCGGCCTGCTGGTTCATCGAGATGATGATGTCGAATTCGTCCTCGATGGCGGCGACGAAGTCCATGACGGTCAGGCTGTCGAACTCGAGGTCGTCGGTGAAGCGGGTCGCGTCGGTCACGGCCACGCCCTTCTTGTTGAAGGGCTCGATCAGCGCGGCGATGCGGGCCGAGGTCTCTGCGCGGTCCATGGTCATTTCAACTCCGGTCATTTCGGGCGGCGCTCTGGCCGATAATTGCGGCGCAAAAGCGGCGACTGGGCAAACTGTCAAGCTGCCTGTAGCGCAATCCTCCCTCGCGGGGGAGGGGCGGATGACGTTACCGGCACATACTCTTCGGCCCATACTGTCGTCACCCTGAACTCGTTTCAGGGTGACGATGAGGCTGGGGCTGAGGTCTCTTTTCTTACAGAAGCGCGCGGACTGCCTGCATGAACGGCCCGATCGAAACCGGCTTGGCCAGATAGCCCTCGGCCCCGGCCTCGCGGATGCGCTCCTCGTCGCCCTTGCCGGCATAGGCGGTGACGGCGAGCACGGGAATGGTGCGCAGGACGGCGTCCTTCTTGGCCGCCTCGATCAGGTCCAGACCCGAGACGTTGGGAAGCTGGATGTCCATGATGACGAGGTTGGGCACGAACTGCCGCGCGCGCTCCAGCGCGTCGAGGCCGTCGGCCACCGGCTCCACGGCGAAGCCCTGGCTCCTGAGCACATCGCAAAAGAGCTTTCGATTGAGGTCGTTGTCCTCGACAACTAGGATACGCTTTGCCATTCGACGCGGGATCACCATCTAGGTCGGGAACACCCGCTCTATGACACGCAAGCGAGACTGACAATTCTTCGAGAGTCGCCATCCCCATCGCAGGACCCGCAGGCGCTGGCACTCGCCGCCCTTGGCTGGGTGCTGACGGACCAGGACCGCGCCGAGCGTTTCCTGTCGCTCACCGGCCTGACCCCGGACGTGCTGCGCGCCTCGCTGGGCGAGCCTGCGACGATGGCGGCAGTGCTGGAGTTTCTCTGCTCGCATGAGCCGGACCTGGTGGCCGCCGCCGATGCGCTGGAGGTGACGCCGGAAACGCTGGTGCGCGCACGCGAAAGGCTGGGCGCATGACGAACCGCTCGGGCCGCCCCCTGCTCATCACCGATTGCGACGAAGTGCTGCTCTACATGGTCTCGCACTTCCGCGACTGGCTGGCCGAGGAAGAGGGCGTCACCTTCACCTTCGATCGCGGCGAGTTCTCGGGCGCCATGAGCCATATCGGCTCCGGCGAAGTGCTGGAACCGGCGGCGATGTGGTCGCTGCTGAACAGGTTTTTCGACGGGCAGATGCACCGGCAGACCCCGGTGGACGGCGTGGTGGAGGCGCTGCGCGAGGTATCCCACCATGCCGACGTGGTGGTGCTGACCAACCTCATGGATTTCCGCCAGGAAGCCCGCCGCCTGCAACTCGCGGAGCACGGCCTGGACTTGCGCGTCTTCACCAACCAGGGCCCGAAAGGCCCGGCGCTGAAGGCGATTCTCGACGAATATCAACCATCGCGCGCGGTCTTCGTCGACGATCTGGCCCAGCATCACGATTCGGTGGCGGCGGTAACGCCCGAGGTTGGACGCCTGCACTTCTGCGCCGAACCGCTGCTCGCACCGCATATCGCCTGCGCCCATGTCGCCGGTCATGCCCATGCGCGGATCGACCGCTGGCCGGACGCCGCGCCCTGGCTGATCGACTGGCTGACGCGCGCAGACGCCGTGAAGCAATCCTGATCTCTGCTCCCTACATCTCGCCCCCTACAAGGAAGACGCCAAGATGAGTGCAATCGAATCCCGCCTGGCCGAGCTTGGCCTCACGCTTCCCGAGCCTGCCGCTCCCGTCGCGGCCTATGTGCCGGTGGTGGTCGCGGGCGGCCTGGCCCATGTTTCGGGGCAGCTGCCCTTCGTCGAAGGCAAGCTGGTGACCGGCCGCCTGGGCGAGGACGTCTCGCTGGACGCCGGCGTGGAAGCGGCGCAGGCCTGCGCGGTGATGATCCTTGCCCAGCTCAAGGCCGCGCTCGGCTCGCTCGACCGCGTGGAGCGCGTGGTCAAGCTGGGCGCCTTCGTCAACTCCACGGGTGACTTCACCGACCAGCCCAAGGTCGCCAACGGCGCTTCGGAGCTGATGGTCGCAGTGTTCGGCGAACCGGGCAAGCATGCCCGCAGCGCCGTGGGCGTGCCGGTCCTGCCGCTCGGCGCCGCTGTCGAAGTGGACGCCATCGTTGCCGTTCGCCCTGCTTGACCGCTGGTGTTCGCCGCCGCCCGATCCGCGCAAGGTCGGGTGGATCGGCGAGCACGACTACGCCCATCGCGGGCTGCACGGCGCGGTGATCCCGGAAAACTCGCTCGCGGCCTTCCGGCTGGCGATCGAGGAAGGCTACGGGATCGAACTGGACGTGCAGCGCGCGGGCGATGGCACCCCGGTGGTCTTCCACGATTCGGTGCTGGATCGGCTGACGGCGGAAACCGGTGAGATCGCGCGCCGCAGCGCGGCCCAACTGGCTACGGTGACTCTGGGCGGATCGGCGGGCGGAACGGCGGAAAGCATTCCCAGCCTGCGCCAGACCCTTACCCTGATCGGCGGCCGCAAGCCGGTGCTGATCGAGCTGAAGTCCTCGCGCGGCACCCGCATCGCCCCGCTCTGCCTGGCGGTGCGGCGCGTGCTGGAGGGCTACACCGGCCCTCACGCGGTGATGAGCTTCGACCCCCGCGTCTCGCGCTGGTATCGGCGTCATTCTCCGCACACAGTGCGCGGCCTTATCGTTTCGGAGGGCGAGGATCGCGCCCTGCCCGGCAAGATCCGGCGCCACCTCGCGCTCTGGCAGGCCGGGCCCGATTTCCTCGCCTATGACATTCGCGACCTGCCCAGCCGCTTCGCCGCCGCGCAGCGCAGGCGCGGGCTCGCCCTGGCGACCTGGACCGTGCGCCGCCCGGACCATCACGAGCGCGCCGGCATCCACGCGGATGCCGTCATTTTCGAGCGTCCCTCGGAAGAACCGGCGTGAGCGATCGCGACAGCGGAGAGTTCGTCGCGCGCCTCCACGGTGCAGTGGGCGGGCTTCCGGCGGACGAGTGGGATGCCCTTACGGACGGCGGCAACCCTTTCGTGTCCCACGCCTTCCTCGCGGCGATGGAGGAATCCGGCAGCGTCGGTGGCGACAGCGGCTGGACGCCGGTGCCGATCACCGTGGCCGGCCCGGACGGCCGCCTGGCAGCGGCCCTGCCGGCCTATCTGAAGGAACATAGCCAGGGCGAATACGTCTTCGACCATGCCTGGGCAGATGCCTGGCACCGGGCTGGGGGAGCCTATTATCCCAAGCTCCAGATCGCCGTCCCGTTCACGCCCGCCACCGGTCCTCGCCTGCTGACCCGCCATGCCGAACTGGCCCCGGCCCTGATCGCCGCCGCCGAATCGGTCTGCCGCGACAATGGCCTGTCCTCCGCCCACGCGACTTTCGTCGAGCCCGCGCAAGTGCCGTTCTTCGAAGCGGCGGGATGGCTGCTGCGAGAGGATATCCAGTTCCACTGGGAAAACCGCGGCTATGCGGATTTCGACGGGTTTCTCGACGCGCTCTCGTCCCGCAAGCGCAAGGACATCCGCAAGGAGCGTGAGAAAGCACAGGAAGACGTGGAGATCCGCGCGCTTACCGGCAGCGACTTGCGCGAAGAGCACTGGGACGCGTTCTGGAGCTTTTACCAGGACACCGGGGCCCGCAAGTGGGGACAACCCTATCTCACGCGCGAAGCCTTCTCCGTGCTGGGCCGGACGATGGCCGACCGTATCCTGCTCGTGCTGGCCTATATGGACGGGCTGCCCGTGGCGGGGGCGCTGAACTTCATCGGCAGCGAGGCGCTTTACGGTCGTTACTGGGGCGCGCTTGTGGACAAGCCCTTCCTGCATTTCGAACTCTGCTATTACCAGGCGATCGACGCGGCCATCGCGCTCGGCCTGTCGCGCGTGGAGGCGGGGGCGCAGGGCGGCCACAAGCTGGCGCGCGGATACGAGCCGGTCCGGACGGTCTCGGCCCATTACATCGTCCACCAGGGCCTGCGCACCGCGATCGCCGACTATCTCGAACAGGAGCGGGCAGGCATTGCGGGCGACCAGCTTCTGCTGGACGAACGGACGCCTTTCCGGAAGCTCTAGGACGGATCGACATTCAGTTCAGGTGGAGCCGAGAAGCGTGATTTTCGAGCATCGAAGCGCAGGAAATCGCGCTTCGCAGGCCCGCATGGGCTGAATGTCGATCCGTCCTAGGCGGCGTGCCGCGCCTTGCCTGACAACCACTGACGCGCACGCCGCTGTGCTTCGGCGATTTCGCGCGCAGTCATATCCTCCGCAACTTCGGCCCGGCAGGTCGCCGCCTCGCTGTCACCGCCCAGAGCCGCGAGGTTGAACCACTTGTGCGCTTCGACCAGATCGCAGGCAGCGCCATGACTGCCGGTGGAGAAAACCACCCCCAGGTCGAAACAGGCCGAACCGTCGCCCGCCGCGGCGGCGGCAAGTCGTTCGGGCAGCAACATGTCCGGAGCCTCCGCCCCGATCGGAGCATGTTTCATCGTCTGCTAACCTCCGGTTTACGGCCATCGGGGTCCGATGCGACGAGGCGGGCACGAGAATGGCACCAGACTGGCAACCCGACGTTAAGGATAGACTTGAAGCATTCCCTGTAAGTTTACGGTGCAAGGTTGCTTCGAAAAACTGGTGCCTGATCGAACCGGCATTCAGGTTTTTTGTGGACTGCCATGGTTATAGCCTTGTGCAGGTAATAAGGCGGTCCTATAGGCCGCCGCACCGCGGTTTGCCGGGAGGCCACTGGAAAAATCCGGGGTCGCAGGGCGTAGGCAGGCCGGGGGGATTCGTGCGGAGATTCTCTGGATGGCAACGGCCCTAGCTGACGAAATTGATGTCCTCGCCAAGGCCAAGCGCATGCTTGGCGGTTCTTATGTTCCCGTAGAAAACGAAGCCTACATGTGTGAGGCTCAGCAAGACTACTTCCGGCGCCTGCTTCTGGCCTGGAAGAAATCGATTCTCGATGCATCCGCCGGTACGCTGGCACAGCTTCAGGACGGCCCGATTCGGGAGCCCGATCTCAACGATCGCGCTTCCAGCGAGACGGACTGGGGCATCGAACTGCGCACCCGCGACCGCCAGCGCAAGCTGATCGCCAAGATCGATTCCGCCCTGCGGCGCATCGAGGAAGGCGAATACGGTTACTGCGAAGTGACGGGCGAACCGATCGGCCTCGGCCGTCTCGAGGCGCGCCCGATCGCCACCATGACCGTGGAAGCGCAGGAAGCGCACGAGCGCCGCGAGAAGGTGTCGCGCGAAGAGTAGTCCTCTCCCTCTGGGGGAACCTTTCGCCCTGCTCGTTCACGGATGCCGGCACCTGCCCGGCCTCTGTGAACGGAGCGGGGCGTTAAGGCTTTCTTTGCCACTCGCTTCTAGGTATCGACAGGAACCGCGTCCCGCGCGCGGGGCCATGACTATCGCGAGCCCGTGTTCGTGATATCATCGGCCAGATCGAATGCCGCCAGATCGAATGCCGGACGAGAGCCCATGACCCAGACCGAAAATCGCCAGATCGCGCGTGACAGCCTGTTCCTCATGGCCGACTTGCGCATCGACGGCCTGGACGGCGAATACCGGATCAAGGTCCGTAACCTGTCCGCCGGCGGCATGATGGGCGAAGGCGGTATCCAGGTCATGCGCGGCACGCTTGTCGCCGTGAGCATCCGCAATATCGGATGGATCTCCGGTACCGTGGCCTGGGTGCAGGAAAACCGCTTCGGCGTGGCCTTCACCGAGGAAATCGACCCCAAGCTGGCCCGCTCTTCGGTAACCCCGGTGCCGGACGACAAGCCCGATTTCGTCCGCGACTACGAAGCGCAGTATGCGCCACCGACGACCGTCCAGAAGAACCTTCGCAAGCTCTGATCAAGGCAGGGCAATGCCACCGCGCGGGCATCCGGTGTCCGCGACATACCCCTGCCTCATCCGCGCTTCGGCAAAAAATCCGCGCAGCGGACCTCCCGCCATTTGCGCGGCGCGGCGAATCGACTAGGCCTTCTGTCATGTTCGCCTCGCGTAAAGTCCTGCGGCCCTTGGCCAACCTGGCGATCGCGCTGGCACTGTCCGCCTGCGGACAAACCGACAATTCCGCGCTGAGCATAGCCGTCATCGGTTCTCCCGGCGATGCTTTCGATGCCGATGCGGCTGCGAGCACGGCCGGCCAACTGGTGCGGGCCTCCACGACCGAGGGCCTGGTGTCTTTCGATGACAAGGGCCGCGTGATCCCTGCCCTCGCCGATCGCTGGATCGTGACCGACGATGGCCAAAGCTATATTTTTCGCCTTCGCGATGGAGATTGGCCTTCCGGTGAACCGCTGACCGCCGAATCGGCCAAGATCGCGCTCCGAACGGCTCTCGATGCGTTGGACGGCACGCCGCTCGCCTACGATCTGGCGGGCATCGAGGATATCCGGACGATGGCCGGCCGCGTCGTGGAAATCCGGCTCACCCGCCCGATGCCCTACCTGCTCCAGCTTCTGGCACAACCGGAACTGGGGCTGACGTTCAAGCAGCGCGGGGCCGGGCCGATGCGGCTGGAGCGCGATGGCGCGGTGGCGCGCCTTACCCCGATCGATCCCGCGACTATCGGTCTGCCCGCCATGGAAAACTGGACGCAGCGCGTCCGCCGCATCGATGTTCGGGCGCTGGACGGTCCGACCGCCGTGGAGGCCTTCAACACCGGCAAGGTCGATCTCGTGCTGGGCGGAGAAATCCAGGATTTCCCGCTGACCCGCTCGGTGGGCATCCTGCGCGGAACGATTCAGGTCGACCCGGTAACGGGCCTGTTCGGGCTCAGGATCATGAACGAAGATGGCTTCCTGGCGAACCCCGCGAATCGCGAAGCCCTGGCCATGGCGATCGACCGCGAAGGGCTGATCGCGCCGTTCAGCCTGGGCGGCTGGTCTCCCACCACCCGTCTGGTCTCGCCCAGTCTGGACGGCGATCTCGGCACCATCGGCGAGCGCTGGAGCGAGCAATCCATCGACGATCGCCGGGCCATCGCCGCCGAGCGGGTTCGACGCTGGACGGCGATGGACAAGGAAGCGAAGGGGCCGGTTCTTCAGGCCTGGCTGCCGGCGGGAAGCGGCGCGGATCTCCTGTTCGACAGGCTTTCCACCGATCTCGCCGCGATCGGCATTCGCCTCCAGCGCACGGAGAATCCAGAAGATGCCGACCTGCGCCTGATGGACGAGGTTGCCCGCTATCCACGTGCGGCCTGGTTTCTCAATCGCCTGGCGTGCAGCACCCGGCAGGGCCTTTGCTCCCCCGATGCCGATGCCCGGGTGGCCGAGGCCGCCACCGCCTCCCCCGAAGAGCGCGCCTCGCTGCTGACCGAGGCGGAAGCCGAGCTGACCGCAGCCAATGTCTTCATCCCCTTCGGTCCGCCGATCCGCTGGTCGCTGGTACGCGGCAGCGTCGCCGGTTTCGCGCCGAACACCTGGGGCTGGCACCCCTTGATGCCGCTGGCCTGGATACCCAGATAATCGTTCTGAACCTTTCAGGAGAAGCACGACTTTGGCGACTGGACAGACTTCCGCCCGCCGCATGAACCTGGACCTGCCGCTCGGGTCCGACCCGGTTTCCGTCAGCCGCCGCATCGAAATGCTGGAGCATGTGCTGGAAAGGGCGATCGCCCTGCCCGGCCTGCGCCGCAAGGTCGGACTCGATTCCGTGGTGGGGCTGGTGCCGGTGGCCGGAGACGTGATCTCTGCCGCGCTGGGCATGTATATCGTCTGGGAAGCGCGCAACCTGGGCATGCCGAAATGGCAGCTTGCCCGCATGACCGCGAACGTCGGCATCGATACGCTGCTGGGCGCCATCCCACTCGCGGGCGACCTGTTCGACTTCGTGTTCCGCTCCAACAGTCGCAACCTGCGGATCATCCGCAAGCATATGGACCGTCATCACCCCCACACCCGCGTGATCGAGGGGTAGGACGGATCGTCAGTCGGGCTTCGGCCGGCGCGGAACGGGCGGGCGATGATAGCTCACATCGCCCCGATCGCGCCGGGCCTGGCAGGGCTGCTCCGGGCTATAGGCACTGGACGGCGCGGGCGCATTTGCCGCCTTGGGCACGTCATAAGTCCCTTCCACGATCGTCACCCGGTTCGCGATACGCCATTCGCCTGCATGCTTGCGGAAATGATCGACGTAGCGCCCGGTGGACATGAAGTTCGGTCCTTGCGCCGTCACCCCCGAAAAGTGGTAGTACGTCTCGCAGAAGGCTTCATCGCCCGCCAGTTCGCAGACGTGGTTGAGAATCGCATGCTGGGTGGCTTCGAACATCAGCGTCGTGCGATCCGCCCAGTCCACGAACGCGTCGGGCGGGCCCACGAAATGGCCGTGATCCTCGATCGCGTCGTCCCAATAGCAGCTTCGGACGAGGGCATTGTCCAGCCGGTCCAGCCCGCGCGCATAGCGCAGGAGAACCTGGTGGATGTCATGCCGGTCTGCCAGTTCCGCCAACTTCGAGGACGCGTCCGTCACCCTGCTTCTCCTCGCGCGAAATGTTCGTCGCGCGAGGCTAATCGCCGCGATGCGTCAGGGTAAGCGGCAAGAGTCCAGGGTCATGCGGTTTTCGCGACGGCGATCACGTCGCATTTTTGATTGGTCTCCTTGGCACCGCCGCCGAGGAAGGCCACCGCCAGGAAGCCCGCCACCACGGCCACCGCGAAAGCCGCCGTCACTTTGCCCAGATGCTTGTCGATCACCGCCTTGATCGGCGCGCCGAACAGGCGGAACAGCACGCCCACGATCATGAAGCTGATCGAGCGCGAGACGACCGAGGCCGCGATGAACACGGCAAGGTTCATGCCGATGAAGCCGGCCGTGATCGTCAGCAGCTTGAAGGGGATCGGCGTTGCGCCCTTCACCACGATGATTTCCGCGCCGTATTCGCGCAAATAGCACGCTGCCTTGGGGAAGCTGTCCGCCAGGCCAAGCGCCCGCAGCAGCGTTTCTCCGAAGGCCGCATAAGCGAAATGGCCGATGGCATAACCCAAAAGGCCGCCCACCACCGACGCCAGCGTGGCGATGATCGCGAAGCGAATCGCCTTCTTCGGCTCGGCCAGGCACATCAGTCCTAGCAGCGGGTGCGGCGGCACGGGGAAGAAGCTTGCTTCCATGAAGGCGAACAGGGCCAGCCACCACTCGGCATGGCGGTGCGCCGCCTTGGCCATGGTCCAGTCGTAAAGGCGGCGCAGCATCGGGTTCTCCGGATCAGGATGGACGCCGTGCTTAGTAGGCCGACGGCATAGCGGCAAGCCATAACCCATTTGGTTATAAACCATTGACATTCCGATGCGCTATTGGTACAAATAGAGAACATCGAGAGCGATTGATTCGCTTCGATCTCTTTCGAACCGCCTCCACATTAACTCCAGGGATGGTCCTTATGGTCGAGCCGATACCGGCTCCGTCCGGCGCTGCACCGTGCCGGCGAGCCAAACAGATCGAGCCGCGATGGTGCAGGAATTTCCTGGCCGCGCTGGCCGAAACCTCGAATGTCAGCGCCGCCAGTCTCGCCGCCCGAGTACCGCCCGGCACGGCCTACAGGCTGCGCCGCGTCAATCCCGAATTCGCCCGAGAATGGCACGTCGCCCTTCTGGAGGGCTACGAAAACCTGGAAATGGAAGTTCTCTTCCGTTTGCGCTTCGGCGATCCCAAGGATGGGGACGTCAAGTTCGACAATGCCACGGCCCTCCGCCTCCTAGGCCTTCATCGCGAGACCGTGGCGCGTGAACGCGCCGCGCGCGAAAACGAGGATCTGGCCGCCGTGCGCGCCTCCATCCACGCCAAACTGGCGCAACTGCGCGCACAAGTCACCGCGCGTCGGGCTCTGGAAGCCGGCGCCGAATCCGCGGTGGAGGCAGGACATGGCTGAAGCCGATCCCCTCCACTGGCTGTCCCAGGCCGACGACGGCGAACTGGAAACTTTCGCTGTCGGGCTCGGCGCTTCCGGCCAGCGCGAATGGCGCTGGGACTGGCGGCTCTGGGCTCGGCCTTCGCAGGTCGCCCCGTCCGGAGACTGGCGCGTCTGGCTGGTCATGGCTGGACGCGGTTTCGGCAAGACCCGCTGCGGCGCGGAATGGGTCAACGAGATCGCGGAAACACATCCCGATGCCCGCATCGCGCTCGTCGCCGCCCATCTGGGCGAGGCGCGCTCGGTGATGGTCGAGGGCGAAAGCGGCCTGCTTTCGGTCGGCGCGCCGTGGCGTCGGCCCCTCTTCGAACCGTCGCTGCGGCGGCTGACCTGGCCGAACGGCGCGCAGGCCACGCTCTATTCGGCGGCCGAGCCGGAAGCGCTGCGCGGCCCCCAGCACAGCCACGCCTGGTGCGACGAGGTCGCCAAGTGGGACAATGCCTCGGCCCGCGCCGTGGCAAGCTGGGACAACCTGCTCATGGGCCTGCGGCTGGGGCAGGATCCGCGCGTCGTCGCCACCACCACGCCGCGCAGCGTGCCGCTGGTCATGCGCCTGCTGGCCGAAAGCGAGCGGGGCGACGTAACCGTGACGCGCGGCAGCACGTTCGACAATGCCGCCAACCTGCCCGACCGCTTCCTCGACACGATGCGGGATTCCTTCTCGCGCAGCCTGCTGGGACGGCAGGAAATCGACGGCGAATTGATCGCCGATATCGAAGGCGCGCTCTGGAGCCGCGCTTTGCTGGAAGGCTGCCGGGAGGAAGCCGCTCCGCAGTGCAACCGCGTGGTCGTCGGTGTCGATCCGCCAGCGTCGGAAGGCGGTGACGCCTGCGGGATCGTGGTGGTCGGCGTGGATGAAGGCGGCCTTGCCCATGTCATGGCCGACGCCTCGGTGGAAAAGGCCGGACCCGAACGCTGGGCCCGCGCCGTCGCCGGTGCGGCCGATGCCTGGCAGGCCGACCGCGTGGTGGCCGAAGCCAACCAGGGCGGCGCCATGGTCGCCTCGGTGCTGCGCGCCGCGCAACTCTCGCTGCCCCTGCGGCTGGTCCACGCCAGCCGCGGCAAAGTCGCCCGCGCCGAGCCGGTCGCGGCGCTCTACGAAGCGGGGCGAGTCCGCCATGCGGGACCGTTTCCGGCGCTCGAAGACGAAATGTGCGGCCTGATCGCCGGCGGCTCCTATCAGGGACCGGGGCGCTCGCCCGACCGCGCCGACGCGCTGGTCTGGGCCTTGAGCGAGCTGATGCTCGGCAAAGGCGGCGCACCTCGGGTGAGAGTGGCCTGATTTCTCCGGATGCGGTTCGCACCGCTCCAGACACTTTTTGAAAGGAACCCCCGCAGTGTCCTTCATCGATACGCTCGTCGCCGCCTTCAAGGGCGAGAGTGCCCGCGTGCCGCTGGCGCGAGGTCCGGCTTCGCCCTGGTTCTTCGCCGAAAGCGGCGGGGGGCGTGCTCCCTTCGAATATGGCTCGGCGGTGCGCAGGGCCTATCTCGAAAACCCCGTGGCCCAGCGCGCCGTGCGGCTGGTTGCCGAAGGTATCGGCGGCGCCCCGCTCAGGCCTGCCGACCCCCAGCTCATGGCGCTCGTCACCGAGACAAGTGCCGGGCAGTCGCTGCTGGAGACGCTGGCCTGCCATCTCCTGCTCCACGGGAACGCCTATGTGCAGGTGCTGAAGGATGCACGCGGACGCCCGGTCGAGCTGTTCGCCCTGCGGCCCGAGCGTGTCTCGATCGTCGCGGGAGAGGACGGCTGGCCCGCCGCCTTCGCCTACGATGTGGCCGGGCGGCGCCTGACGATCCCCCTGCTGGACGAGGACGCCTCTCCCAACATGATCCACATCCGCCACTTCCACCCGGCGGACGACCACTACGGCGCAGGCTGCCTCGCCGCCGCCGACGAAGCCGTGGCCACGCACAATGCCGCCTCGCAGTGGAACCGCCAGCTCCTGGAGAACGCGGCCCGCCCCTCGGGCGCGCTCGTCTACGAGGCGGAAGACGGCAATACGCTGACCGGCGACCAGTTCGACCGGCTCAAGACCGAACTGACCCAGGCCTATGCCGGCTCGGGCAATGCCGGACGGCCGATGCTGCTGGAGGGCGGCCTCAAGTGGCAAGCTATGGCCATGACCCCGGCCGACATGGACTTCGCCACGCTGAAGGCCGCCGCCGCCCGCGACGTGGCGCTGGCCTTCGGCGTGCCGCCGATGCTGCTCGGCCTGCCCGGCGACGCCACTTACGCCAATTACCGCGAGGCCAACCGCGCGCTCTGGCGACTCACCCTGCTGCCGCTGGCAAGCAAGATCCTGACGGGGCTCTGCGAGGGTCTTTCGCCGTGGTTCCCCGGCCAATGCCTCGCCATCGACCTCGACCGGGTTCCCGCCCTCGCGGAAGACCGCGAGCGGCTCTGGACGCAAGTCAGCGCCGCCGACTTCCTGGACGAAGACGAGAAGCGATCTCTGCTCGGACTGGCGCCGCGCTCGACCAACGAAGGGAACAAATCATGAACCAGAAGGATATGCTCGCCGGCCTTCTCGCCCAGGCGGCAACCGAAGGCAGTGAACTCGTGACCCTGCGCGCCATCGTCGAGGAAGCCAGCGAGGTCGGCGCGCGGCGGATGCTCTCCCGGATCGGGCTGGACGATGCCACCGCGCCGGGCGATCTCTCCGAACTGCGCGAGCTGCTCCAGGCGTGGCGCGATGCCAAGGCTTCCGCCCAGGCCGCCGCGATCGGCTGGCTGGTGCGCGGCATGCTGGCGCTGCTGCTGCTCGGCCTGGCGGTACGGTTCGGCGCCGGGGAGCTGCTGCGATGAGCGCCTCGCTTCGCTTCGCCGGATATGCCGCGCTGTTCGCCAGGCGTGACGCGGGGCGCGACATCATCCTCCCCGGAGCGTTCGCCCGCACCCTTGCGGAACGGCGCGATCCGCTCCCGCTGTTCTGGCAGCACCGCCCGGACCTCCGGATCGGCTGGGTCGAGACCGCCGCCGAGGACGCACGCGGCCTGCGCGTGGTCGCCTCGGTGGACAACCCGGACGGCGCGGCCGGGCTCTCGCTCCGGCGCGGCACGGTGACGGGCCTGTCGTTCGGCTACCGCGCCCGCGCCAGCCGCAACAGCATCGAGGGCCGCGAACTGCTCGATCTCGACCTGTTCGAGGTCAGCCTCGTCACCCACCCGATGCAGTTCGGCGCACGGGTGCACCTGATCTCCTGACCACCCGAACGCCTCCTTTTCCCGCCGCCACGATTGGCGGCTCCAACCGAAAGGTCCAAGCCCGATGGAATCCCCTATCCCCGTCGAAAACCTCGACACCTCGTTCGACCTCGTCGCCCGGCAGGATGCCACCGAAGCCGCCGTCGAAACCCTGCGCGGTGATGTTCAGGATGTGAAGGCACGGCTTGACCGCGTCAGCCGCGCGGCGGCACGTCCGGTGATCGAAGGCGCCGCCGCTTCCGCCGCCAGCGTCGAAGTGAAGGGCTTCGTCGACGGCTACTTGCGCTCGGGCCGCGAGAGCGAAATCAAGTCGATCTCCGGCACCGTGGCTTCGGACGGCGGTTACGCAGTGCCGCGCGAAGTCGATGCGCTGATCTCGGCCCGACTGAAATCGATCAGTCCGATCCGCTCGATCGCCCAGGTCGTGCAGACCGGCACGGCAGGTTATCGCAAGCTCGTCACCACCGGCGGCACCTCCTCGGGCTGGGTGAGCGAGACCGGCGCCCGCGTCGAGACCGCCACCCCCAGCTTCGCCGAGATCGCGCCGCCTTCCGGCGAGCTCTATGCCAATCCCGCGGCCAGCCAGGCCATGCTCGACGATGCCGCCTTCGACATCCAGTCCTGGCTGGCGGACGAGATCGCCGCGGAATTCGCCCGCGCGGAAGGCGCCGCCTTCGTCAGCGGAACGGGCACCAACCAGCCCAAGGGCTTCTTGCAGGCGCCCAATGCCGCCACCACCGATGCCGCGAGGCCGTTCGGCACGCTCCAGTTCCTGGGCTCGGGCAATGCCACCGGATTCGACACCGCGCCCGAACTCAAGCTGATCGACCTCGTCCATTCGCTGAAAAGCGGCCATCGCCAGGGCGCAAGCTGGGTGATGAACGCCAAGACCCTCGCCGTGGTGCGCAAGCTCAAGGCAGCGGACGGCTCGTTCCTGTGGCAGCCGGGGCTGATGGAAGGCCAGCCGAACCGCCTGCTGGGCTATCCGGTGGTCGAGGCAGAGGACATGCCGGATATCGCCGCGAATGCCCTGCCGATCGCCTTCGGCAACTTCCGCGCCGGCTACCTCATCGCCGAGCGCAGCGCGACGTCGATCCTGCGCGATCCCTTCACCAACAAGCCCTTCGTCCACTTCTACGCGACCAAGCGGATCGGCGGCCAGGTGCTCGATTCCGACGCGATTAAGCTGCTCAAGATCACGGCCTGACGCCATCCAGGCCGCGTGGGAAGCCCTTCGTCCTTTTCCCTTCCCACGCACCTTGAACAGCGGCCCGCGCCATCGCCCGTCCCCTTGCCAAAAGGGCGACGGCGCGGGCCACCCGCCTCCTTCTTTCCGATCGGAGACTCCATGAACCGGGTCATTCTTACGCCGGCCGTGCTGCCGTCCTCGACGCTTGCCGAGCTCAAGCAGTGGCTCGGCGTGACCACCCTGCACGACGATGCGTCGCTTTCCGCCCTGCTCGCCTGCGCGCTGGAAACCTGCGAGGCCTTCACCGGCCGCATGCCGCTAGCCGCCTCCTGCGAGGAAATCCTGCCTTCCCAGGCGGGATGGCATGCCCTCTCAACCCGCCCGGTCCAAGCCATCACCCTGGTCGAGGGCATAAGCCCGGACGGCACCCGCTTCGCGCTTTCCACCGGAACCTACGAGGTCGATCTCGATGCCGATGGCACCGGGCGCGTGCGATTTCATTCCGGCACGGCGCACAAGGTTGCGGTGCGCTTCACCGCCGGGCTCGCCGACGACTGGCATAGCCTCCCCGATGGCCTGCGCCATGGCGTGATCCGGCTGGCCGCGCATCACCACCGCCAGCGCGACGGAGACGGCGCCAGAGACGGCACAAGCCCGCTTCCGCCCGCCTCAGTCGCGGCCCTCTGGCGGCCCTGGCGAAGGATGCGGCTGACATGAGCGGCATGATCCAGGCCGACGCCGCGCCCTCCTTCGCCGCCCTGGCCCGGCGCCTTGCCGATCGCGCCGGAAAGATCGCCGCAGCCCATGCCGAAATGCGCGCTCTGACGACACGCGGCGATGAAAGCCGCTGGCGCCGCGCCGACCTCGTCTGGCCGCTTTTCGCGAAAGGATAAGTGATGGAAATCGCCCTCCGCGCCGCCCTGATCGACTGGCTTTCCGCCGATCCCGCGCTCGCCGCCCAGCTCAATGCCATAGTCGAGGAGGCCCCCTCGCGCACCAGCCTGCCCTGGCTGGCGATCGCGTCCAGCGCCAGCACTGACTGGAGCTGCAAGACCACGCCGGGCCGCGAAGTGCGCGTCGCTCTGGAACTCCACTGCCGGGGCGACGCGCCCGAGACGGCGGTTACTCTCGTCGCCGGGATCGAGGCGCGCCTCGCGGGCCTGCCGCGCGATCAGGCCGGGTTCCAGATCGTCACTGCCCAGTTCCTGCGCGCCCGCGCCGAACAGCGCAGGGAAAGCCGCCGCGCCGTCCTGCTCGAATATCGCTTCCGCCTCCTCGCCGCCTGATCCTCCACCTTCATCCAAGGAGACACCCCATGCCCGCCCAGAAAGGCAGCGCCTTCCTTCTCAAGATCGCCGACGGCGGCTCGCCCGCCGCCTACCAGACCGTCGCAGGCCTGCGCACGACGCAGATGTCGGTGACGGGCGACACCGTCGTCGTCACCAGCAAGGACAGCGGCGGCTGGCGCGAACTTCTGTCCGGCGCCGGGGTGCGCTCCGTTTCGGTGAGCGCGGCGGGTATCTTCCTCGGCAGTACGGCCGAGGCGAAGATCCGTGCCAATGCGCTGACCGGGACGCTCGACGACTACGAACTTAGCTTCGAGGACGGCGAGCGACTGCGCGGCCGGTTCCTCGTCCAGCGGCTCGACTATGCCGGCGATTTCAACGGCGAGCGCAACTACACGATCCAGCTCGAAAGCTCGGGCGCGGTGGCGGCGGCATGACGTTCGCCAATCCCCTGCGCGGCGAAGCCTCGCTAACCATCGGCGGCAGCGCGCATGTCCTGCGCCCCAGCTTCACCGCGCTGGTCGCCGCCGAGGAGGAACTCGGCCCGCTGTTCGCCCTGGTCGAGCGAGCGGGTGAGGGCCGGCTCCGCCTTTCCGAAATGGCCGCCCTGTTCTGGCATTGCCTCGATCCGCGAAGCGCCATCACCCGCGAAGCGGTCGGCGAGGCCGTGCTCGCTCAGGGGCTTGCCGCCTGTGCCGCGCCGTTGCGCGCATTGCTGGGCCAGATCCTGAAAGGCAGCGGATGAGCGAGCCCCGGTTCGCTCCGGCGGCGCTGGCGCTTTGCGGGCTGGCCGCCCGTGCGCTGGGCTGGCGTCCGCCGGAATTCTGGGCCGCCACCCCCGCCGAACTCGCCGCCGCGCTGGGCCTGCTCGCGGGTCACGAACCCGCTGGCCTCGACCGATCCCTGCTGGAAAAGCTGATGGAGCACGACAATGAGCGATGACATCGACAGCCTGCTGGTGGAAGTCCGCGCCGGCACCGAAGGCTTCACCCGCGACATCGCGCAGATGCGCGCCAGCATCGACGGCGATCTGGTCTCGGGCTTCACGCAGGCCGGCCAGGCGCTGGAAAAGGGCCTGACCGGCGCGATCCGGCGCGGCACCCTCGGCTTCGACGACCTGAAGCGGATCGCGCTCGGCACGCTGGGCGAGATCGCCGCGCAATCCATGCAGGGCCTGCTGGGTTCGACGGGTGGCGGGTCCGCTGCGGCAGCGGGAGCCCTCGACCTTTCCGGGCTGGTATCGGGCCTGCTCGGGCTACCCGGCCGGGCCACGGGGGGAAACGTCTCCCCCGGTCGCGGCTACGTCGTCGGCGAGCGCGGACCGGAGCTTTTCGTTCCCACTTCCGCCGGGCGCATCGAAACCGCAGCCGCTGCTCCGGCACGTGACGTCAGGGTCGCCATCAACATGACCGGCCCGCGCGGGTCCAGCGTGCCGCAATCGCTCCAGCGCTCGTCCCGCCAGGTGGCCAGCGCGGTGCGCCGTGCGCTTTCCGCCCGCTGATCCCTTTCTTTCGGAGACCCCCATGGCATTCTGGCTTGCGAGCAAGCGCAACGGGCAGGCAAGCGACTGGATCAGCCGCTTCGACCCGCGTTTCTGGACCGTCAATTTCCCACGCCCGATGATGGCCTCGATCGTCTCGACCGGCCCGGACTCCCTGCGCGTGGATGCGTCCTTCCTGCGCAAGGGCGACCTCGGCGGGCTGATCTGGGACAGCGAGGACGGGCTCGACCATCCCCTGCTCGCCTATCGCACCGACCGCGATTATGCCCACACCTCGCTCAGCTTCCGCTGGCGTTCCTCGGGCGTCATTCCGCTCGATTCCGGCATCGGCCCGACGTTGACGGTCGAGGGCCGGGACGCGCAAGGCGCGGCGCGGGTCTGGTACGTACGGCTCTGGAACTATGCCGAGGGCACCGGCGAGGATGCGCGGATCACCTTGCGCTTCTCCGAACTCGACGCCGGCTTCTCCCTGCCTTCCGCCGACCGGGTATGGCCGGGGGCGATCGACCGTATGTTCATCTCCTTCTGCCCGCCCGGCTATGACGGCAGCGCCGATCCACTCGCGGCCGAAGCCGAGGGCTGGATCGAACTGAGCGAGATCCGCACCGACGGCGCGCGGGCCATGGTGGAGATCGGGGATGTGATCCTGCCGCCCAACGGACTGGCCATGGCCACCGGCTTCGACGACCAGGGCGTGCAGACCCCCGCGCGCCTGCTGCGCAGCGTGCGGCAACTCGGCTACCGGGGCTCGCTGGTTCACTATGTCGGCATGAGCCATTACTTCCGGCTCGCCGCCATGGACGGCGCCTTCCTTGTCGGCCATGCGCCCGATCCGCTCAATGCCCCCACGCGGGCCTGGCACCGCGCCTTCTTCGCGGAATGCTTGGCACTGGGTTTCAGCCCGGTCGCCTCGCTGTCCTACGAACTGCTCGACCAGCACTGCCCTGCCGCCTGGAAGCAGCGGGACTTCGAAGGCAAGCCCGCCCTCACCGGCTGGGATCCGCCCTCCACCTTGCTCTCGCCCGCGAATGTCGAGGCGATGGACTGGCTGCAATCGGTGGGAGCGGCCTTCGCGCGCCTGATGATCGAAGCCGGTGCACCGGTGCGCTTCCAGGTCGGCGAGCCCTGGTGGTGGTGCTTCGCGGATGGACGCATCTGCATCTACGACGATGCCGCGAAAGCGCGCCTCGGCGGCACACCGCCGTCCATCCCGAACTTGCGCGCACCGCTGGACGCGCCGCGAAAGGCACTGCTGGATGCCGCCGGTGCCATCCTGGCGCAATCCACGACCGATCTCGTCACGGCCGTCCGCATCGCCGTCGCGCCCGGCGTTGTGGAAGCCCTGGCGCTGGTCTTCACCCCGACCGTGCTCGATCCGGCCATGCCTGAAATGTACCGCGCCAACCTGCCGGTCGGCTGGGCTTCCCCGGCGTTCGACCGGCTCCAGGTGGAGGACTACGACTGGCTCACCGCCGGCGCCGATGCACTGCGTCGCGCCGCCTACGCCACCGTGAACCAGCGCCTTGGCTATCCACCGCACGAGCAGGACTATCTAGCCGGGTTCGTGCTGAAGGCCGAGCAAGCCGACCACTGGCGCCGCATCGACGCGGGCATCGACGAAGCTCTCACCCGCGCCCCCCACGAAGTGGTGGTCTGGGCGCTGCCGCAGGTCGCCCGCGACGGTTTCGTCCGCCTTCCCCTCCCCCCTTCAGGAGCCGATCAGATGCAGGCTTTCGACGAAGTGCCCTATCCGCTTGCCCTGGGACGCGACGCTACGGTGATTCCGGAGTTCTCAACGACGATCTCGGTCACGGCCTCCGGCTTCGAGCGGCGCAACAGCCTGTGGTCCGATGCGCGGCTGCGTTTCGACCTGGGGCCCGGCGTGCGCTCGGAAGCCGAACTCGGCGAACTGCTGGCCTTCTACCGCGCCCGGCGCGGCCCGGCGCGCGGTTTCCTCCTGCGTGACCCCAGCGACTTCAGTTCGAACGGCATGACCGGCGATCCGACCGCCGCCGATCAGCATCTTGGCACCGGCGACGCGCTGCGCACCGCCTATCCGCTGGTGAAGCGCTATGGCACCGGCGAGGAACCGCAAGTCCGGCGCATCACCCGCCCAAGGCCGGACAGCCTGCTCATCGCGATCGACGGAGAATTGCAGCGCGGCGGCTGGCGCCTCGATGCGCTCGGCGTCGTGCTGTTCGACCAGGCACCGCCAACCGGCGCCATCGTCAGCGCGGGCTTCCGCTTCGACGTCCCCGTGCGCTTTGCCGAAGACCAGCTCGAAATCGGCGGCGCAGCCTTTGCCGCCGGTGAAGCGCCGAGCGTACCGGTCGTCGAAATCCGGGAGGCATCATGAGCCGCGTCTGGTTTACCGGCGATCTCGAAACGGTCGCCACCTTCTGGCGCCTCGATCGGCGTGACGGCGTGACGCTGGGCTTCACCACCCATGATGCCGACCTCTGGTTCGATGGGCTGCTCCACCGCGCTTCGCCGGGCATGGTGCCGTCCTCGATCCGCAAATCCGCCGGGTTCGAGCCGGACAACGCCGAAGTCCGGGGCAGCCTCACCCATGAGGCGATCTCGGCGGACGACCTCGCCACCGGCCGATACGACGGTGCGCGCGTGACGATCGGCCTCGTGGACTGGGAAACGGGCGAGCGCGACAGGCTCTATACCGGCACGATCGGATCGATTTCGCAGGAGGACGGCGCCTTCTCCGCCGATCTCGTGTCGCGGAAGGAGGATTTCGCCCGCGATCCCGTTCCGCGCACGAGCCCATCCTGTCGCGCCGCGTTCTGTGGGCCGGGCTGCAATCTCGCGGCCCAGCGCTTCACCATCGAGGTCCGGCTCGCCGATCTCGATATCGAGGACAACACGCTTTCGCTTGAGGCCCCAAGCGATGCTGCACTCGATCCGGCACTCTACGCGGGCGGCGCCTTGCGCTGGCTGGAAGGTCCGCAGGCGGGGATGACGATGCGCGTGATCGGCATGACCGAAAGCCGGTTGATGGTCGATGCGCCGCTCGATGCTCAGGCGCCGCCGGGCACCCGCGCGTTCCTGCGCGAGGGCTGCGACCACACCCTCGAAACCTGCGGCGCGCGGTTCGGCAATGCGGCGAACTTTCGCGGCGAGCCCTTCCTGCCGGGAAACGACATGCTCACCCGCTATCCCGCTCCGGATGGCCCAGGGCCCGCATGATGGCCAGCATGACCGGAGAAGACCTCGCCGCCTCCGCCCGCGCCCTCGTCGGCGCCCCCTTCCGCCTCAATGGCCGAGACCCGAGCATCGGGCTGGACTGTCTGGGCGTGGTGGCCGCCGCCATGCAAGCAACGGCCCTGGTGCCGAACGGTTATCGCCTGCGCTCCCTGCGGTGCGACGATGCGGACGCCATCGCCGGCAAGCTGGGTCTGCTCCCGGACCCGAATCCGGTCCAGCCGTCCCCGGTGGCACCGGGCGACGTGCTGATGTTCCGGCCCGGCCCCTGCCAGCACCACCTCGCCATCGCCGTGGACCGCGCGAACATCGTCCACGCCCATGCCGGACTCCGTCGCGTCGTGCTCGGCCCGATCCCCGCAAACTGGCCGATGCTGGCCTGCTGGCGCCTGCCTATCGAAAGGAATTGACATGGCAACACTCGTCTTCAGCGCCGTCGGGACCGCGCTAGGCGGCCCCATCGGCGGCGCGATCGGCTCGATGATGGGAAGGCAGCTCGACACGGTGGTGTTCGGTTCGCCCCACCGCGAAGGCGCCCGCCTGAAGGAGCTGGAAGTCACCACCTCCAGCTATGGCCAGCCCCTGCCCCGCCATTTTGGCCGCATGCGGGTGGCCGGACAGATGATCTGGGCGACGGACCTCGCCGAAAGCAGCGAAACGCTCGGCGGCGGCAAGAGCGGCGCCGCGATCACGTCCTACGCCTACACCGCCAGCTTCGCCGTGGCTCTTGCAAGCCGCCCGATCACGGGGCTCGGCAGGATCTGGGCTGACGGCCGTCTGCTGCGCGGGGCGGAGGGTGACCTCAAATGCGCCGGCACCTTGCGCATCCACCACGGCCATGCGGATCAGCCCTGCGACCCTCTGATCTTCGCCGCCGAGGGGAATGCGCGCTGCCCCGCCCATCGCGACCTCGCCTATGTCGTGTTCGAGGATCTCGACTTGTCGGAGTTCTACAACCGCATCCCCTCCCTGACTTTCGAAGTGCTGGCCGACGAGACCTTTGATCTTGCCGCCATCGTGGGCGATCTGGTCGAGGATGTGGAAGCCGCCGTACCGCTTGACGGCTTTCTCGGCATGACCTGCAACGGCCCGCTTAGCGGCGCACTTCAAACCATCGACCAGGTGATCCCTCTCGATCTCGATGCCGGGCCCGAAACGCTGGTCATCGCCCGAAGGCTTCGGCAAGCGCGGAGCATAAACCTCGGCGAGGCGACGATCTCTGCCGATGACGGCGAATTCGGCGGAGCAAGCGGCTTTTCCCGCGACCGCGCCATAGCCGACGACACGCCCGTCTCGCTGCTGCGCTATTTCGACAGCGAACGCGATTACCTCCCCAGCGTGCAGCATGCCTCGGGACAAGCCGCCATCGGTGCGCCGCGCGCCATCGAACTGCCCGTCGCCCTCGACGCGACTACCGCCAGAACCCTGATCGAGCGCAACCGCCGACGGGCGGACTGGAGCCGCGAGCGGATAACCTGGCGCACCGGCGCTCTCGACCCCGAGGTGGCGCCCGGCGCTCTCGTCAGCTTTCCGGGGATCGCCGGGCAATGGCGCGTGCTGGAATGGGAGTGGCGCCATACCGGGGTGGAGATTTCCGCCGCGCGCGAAGCCACGCTCACTGCAGACATGCCAGGTCAGGCGAGCGCGGATCCGGGCCGGATCAATCCCCCGCAAGACCTGCCTTCCGCCGAAACCGTCCTGACCGCCTTCGAACTGCCCCTCGATCCGACCGGCGGCGATTCCGGACGACCGCGCTTGTTTGCCGCCGTTTCCTCAGCCGGTGCGAACTGGCGGGGCGCCGCGCTCTTTGCCGATCGCGGCGACGGCGAACTGCACCCGCTTGGTCCGAGCGGTCGTCGGCGGACGATCATGGGCACGACCCTGACCGGGCTGCCCGCGTCGAGCCCGCTCCTGTTCGCGCGCGGATCCGGCCTGGAGGTCGTGTTGGTCGACCCCGCCATGCAACTCGGCTCTGCAACGACAAGGCAACTCGCCGAAGGCGCGAACCTCGTGCTGGTCGGCGACGAGATCCTCCAGTTCGCCCAGGCCATCTCGCTAAGTGGCGGACGCTGGCGACTCTCCGGATTCCTGCGCGGTCGCGGCGCGACGGAGGCCATCGCTCACCTGCCCGACGAACCTGTCGTGCTGCTGGACGGCTCCTCTATCGCGCTCGACGCCGCGATCGTCGGAACCGCTGTCGATCGCCGGATCGTCGCGCTCGGTACGGGTGATCAGGCGGCCGTGCTCGCGCCTGTGCGCGCCAGCGGACTGACCCTGCGTCCGCCCGCACCGGTCCATCCCCGCGCGATGCTGGGAAGCGACGGCGTGCTGTCCCTGCGCTGGGTGCGGCGCGCGCGCGGAGAATGGACGTGGCAGGACGGCATCGACGTGCCGCTGGTGGAACAGGCCGAAAGCTATCTGCTCGGTTACGGGCCGGTCGGAAGCCCGATCGCGACCTGGACCCTCACGCAGCCAAGCGCCGAACTGTCGCCCGCCACGCTGGCCGAGCTTTCCACGCGGCTACCGGGCGGCGTGTTCCGCGTGCGCCAACAGGGCACCCATGCGCTTTCCGCCCCCCTCACCCTGTTCCAACTCACCTGAGCCGAGGATTTTCCATGAGCGATCCCATCCAATTCGAAAGCACCAGTCCCAGATTCGACTTGCCGCTGCTCTATGCCGGCCAGGCGCAGAAAGAGGCCTTCGTCAACGAAGCCCTGTCGCGCTGCGACATGTTGCTTCACGGCACTGTCCTCGGTGAGCGGACCGACCCTCCGGAAAATCCCGCATCGGGCGAAACGTGGCTGGTCGCCGCCGGAGCGACCGGCATCTGGGCGGGTCGCGATGGGCATCTGGCCGGCTTCCAGGGCGGAAACTGGCTGTTCGTCGCCCCTCGGGAGGGCCTGAGGATATTCGACCTGTCCACTGGCCAGGAACGCCTGTTTCATAATTTTTGGAGAAAATCTTCCCTTCCCCTGGAACCACTTGGAGGGATGACAGTTGATGTTCAGGCTCGGGCAACGATCGTTCAACTGATCGGCGCCCTGCAAGTCTTGGGTATCATTCCATCAGCATAACGAGTGGCGTTGGACAGGGGTAACACGGTGCAGTCGATTTCCAATAAAGGGGTCACACGCTTCACCAACCCCCCGAAAACGCGACATTTCTGCAACAGTCGCACGCAATGTGCGCTTGCACACGGAAAGCTGAGGGGGTAGACACTCGAGGCACTCGGTGGCTCCAAATCTCTTAGTAGGGGAAACATATGAGGAAACTCGTCCTTGGCCTGGCGCTGGCTTCTACAGCTATCGCCACGCCCGCGCTTGCGCGCGACAACTCGTGGTATCTTGAGCTCGACGCCGGCGCGATGATCGTCGAAGACGCCGATCTCAACGTGAACGGTGTTAGCAACGCCGCCACGGCGGAATTCGGCACCGGCTTCGACGGCGGCGCCGTTCTCGGTTACGACTTCGGTCCGTTCCGCCTCGAAACCGAAGCCAGCTATCGCCAGGCTTCGTTCATGGGCAGCAACGGCCCCGACGGCAGCAACCTGACCTTCATGGTCAACGGTCTGCTCGACTTCGGTCCCGATGACGGCCTTCAGGGCTATGTCGGCGGTGGCGCCGGCGTGGGTCGCGTTCACTACGACATCTTCGACGATTCGGACACGGGCTTCGCCTGGCAGGCCATCGCGGGTATCCGCGCGCCGATCAGCAGCCGCGTGGACGTCGGCCTGAAGTATCGCTTCAGCAACGTCAACAACCTCGACTTCGTCGATGTTGCAGGCAACGAGATCAGCACCAAGTGGCGCTCGCACTCGCTCCTGGCGACCCTGGGCTACAACTTCGGCGAACCGGCAGCTCCCCCGC
>NZ_JBJDRF010000051.1:0-38141 GCF_044987305.1 Novosphingobium sp. ZW T3_23 | reverse complement strand
TCCCGGCCGGGCGGGGGCGGCGCCCGCCACGCTGCCGGCCGCCACGCGCGCCGCCAGTCCCAGGGGCGCGATGCGGGCCGGCGTGCCGGGGCGGATATCGACGTAATACTCGCCCAGGGCAGCCAGTCCGAACACAGCGGCCGTCCAGGGGGAGGCAAGGAAAGCGAGCGGCCCGGCCCGATCGCGGGAGCCTGCCCCGCTTTGGTTCGCAGTCGCGGCTGCTGTGATCGAGACGGCCATTGCCGGCGTCATCGTGCGCTGACCATTCGCCAGCCCCAGCATCAGCGGGACTGCCAGGTCGCCGACCTGCAGGCCGGAGCGCGGTGGTAGCCCGGCGATCGGGCCGCGCAGAGTGCGCCGCACCGCCTCCGTCGCCAGGCCGAACACCAGGTGCGAGGCGTAACCATAGAGATGCGTGCCCAGGGTGTATTTCCACGGTGGTCGGGCGAGGCCCGCCAGCGGGACCGCAAGCTGGTCGATCAGGGTGGCCGCTGCGATCCCCATTGCCGCGCCGCGCCAGCGCGAGGCTTCAGGCCGCACCTCGACGAGTGCGCCGTACAAGCCGCCCGCCAGCGCGCCGACGACATAGTGCACCGCGCTTCCCGCATCCTCCTTGTCGGACCGGCCGAGTCCGCGTCCGGAAACAAGGACGGTAAAGCGTTCCGCGGCCTTCACCGTTGCCGGATCTCCCGCAGCGGCGCCATCGGCTGGACCGGGCCGGAACAGGTCCTGCGCCTGATCCTGGAACCGGTTCATCACCCAGCTTGCAGCCAGACCGGCGGCCACGCCGCTGGCGCCGCCTTCCGCAAGCTTCAGCAGATCGGTGCGACGATCAGCCGGGAGAACGACCAGGCCGCGCTGTTGCGGCGAGGCGGTTGGGGAAGCGGGCATCGGCGGGTCCTCTCATGGTAGCGGCAGCCCGGAATCCCGATACCGGCCCTATCGCATTTCAGGAGAGGCAACGTCGCCCGGCGGGTTTGGTGCCGCGTCACTCTCGCGCACGCGCCGGGATGCCTTGCCGCCGCGCTCTCTTGCCGGAGACGGCAGAGGAGCGAGCCCCCCGACGATGTCATCCATGTCCGTGCCCGGCGCCACCAGTCGAACTTTGCCCGGCTCACTGGCCTGCACCAGGCAGACCGCGTTCTTCGGACATATGTCGAGGCATGGCACCGACACCACCTTGTAGCGTCCCCTCCCCTTCAGCTCCGACTTAAGCGCCTTTTCCAGCCGCTGCCCGTCCTTCTTTCCGAACCCGCCGTGGACTTTCCTGCTGCACTTGCGGCAGACCAGCAGGACGTCATCCCACTTCGCGGAAATCTCGCGGACGGACTTTGGCTGACTGGACATGCTCGGCTTCCTGGATGGCGACTGCGGCCGCTATCCTGGCAGGGTCGATCGCCGGCGGCGAATGCGAAGTTCCGGTTTCTGCCAATGGCTCCAACGATCAGAGGGGCCGTCCGATCGCATCGAGGCTGCTGCGCGCCATGCCCGCCAATACGGGAAAACTCTCCGCGCGGCGGGCAGCCTGGGCATTGGCGGCATTTCCACGCAGGACACGTCCCTTGATGCCGTGGAAGATCGCGGCCAGACGAAACAGGTTGAAGGCCATGTAGAATTCGTAGTTCGCGATGCCCTCGCGACCCGTCCGCGCGCAATAGGCTGCCACGTATTCCCGCTCGCTCGGGATATTGAGCGCGTGCAGGTCGGCGCCGACAAGACCCGGCACGATCTCCGGCGACATGCGGTACATCAGCGCGTGATAGGCGAAATCGGCCAGCGGATGGCCCAGTGTTGAGAGTTCCCAGTCCAGCACCGCCAGCACGCGCGGCTCGGTGGGGTGGAAGATCATGTTGTCGCAGCGACAGTCGCCGTGGATCACCGCAGTCTCGTCTCCGGCCGGGATCAGGCCGGGCAGCGCTGCCACCAAAGCATCCATGTCGGCATTGCGGCCCGCCAGTTCATCGGCCTGGTACTGCTTCGTCCAGCGGCCGATCTGGCGCGCGAAATAATTGCCGGGTTTCCCGTAGTCGCCCAGCCCCGCCGCCTCGGGATCGATCGCATGGAGCGCGGCCATCGTCGCGTTCATCGCATCGAAGTAAGCCGGGCGATCCTCTCGCGAGACTTGCGGGAATGTCGCATCCCAGAAAATGCGGCCTTCCACCATGTCCATCACGTAGAACCAGGTGCCGATCACGGCATCGTCGGTGCAAAGCCCATGGATGCGCGCCACCGGAAAACCCGCCGCTCCCAGCGCCGTCTGCACGCGCGCCTCCCGATCGACGGCATGAGCGCCGGGCAGCAGATCGCCCGGCGGCTTGCGGCGCAGGACATAGCTCCGCGACGGCGTGACCAGCCGGTAGGTGGGGTTGGACTGGCCGCCCTTGAACTGCTCCACCCTGAGCGGTCCTGCAAAACCCTCGACATTCTGGTCCATCCAGCGGGCCAACGCCGCCTCGTCGAAGCGGTAGCCCTCGCGGACGGGCACGGTGCCGGAATTGTCGGCGGCAAGATCGGCGGTCATGACCTTACGCGGGCCTCCTCGGAATGCGCCTGCTTCCACTCGCGCTTGATCTTCTTGGCGAGCGACCATTTGTGCACTTCGGTCGGACCGTCATAGATGCGGAAGGCCCGGATTTCGCGGAACACCTGCTCCACGATCGTGCGGTCGGTCACGCCGATGCCGCCCATCACCTGCACGCAGTTGTCGGCGATCTTCATCAGCGCCTCGCTCACCGCCACTTTGGCCATGGAGCTTTCGACGGTGCCCAGCGATCCGGTGTCGAGCACGTCCGCGCACCAGTCGATCATCAGCCGGCTCTGCTGGAGCAGGATGCGGTTTTCCGCCAGCATGAAGCCCACGCCTTCGTGATCGATCAGCGTCTTGCCGAAAGCCTCGCGGCGGCAGGCGTAATCCACGGCGATCTCGTGCGCGCGGATGCAGGCGCCCAGCCAGCGCATACAATGCGAGAGGCGCGCGGGGCTCAGGCGGACTTGCGCATACTTGAAGCCCTCGCCCGGCTCACCCAGCATATGCTCGGCAGGCACGCGAAGCCCACGGATCGTCACCGTGGAATGGCCGCCGGGCATCGAGGTATCGATGGTGTTCGGCACTTCGTCGATCACGATGGCGGGATCGGGCAGGTCTACCAGGAACATGCAGGCGCCGCCCCTGGTGTCTTCCTCCGCCGACGCGGCCATGACGATACCGACCATCGCGCCCTTGGCGCCGGTGATGAAGGTCTTGCGGCCATCGATCACCCAGTCTCCGCCGTCGCGGCGGCAGGTGGTCTTCATCATCGACGGGTCGGAGCCCGCACCGCCCCAGTCGGCCGGCTCGGTCATGAAAAAGGCGGAGCGGCCCCTGCCCTCCACCAGCGGCCTCAGGAACCGCGCCTTGAGTTCCGGCGATCCGACATGGCCGATCAGGTACATGTTGCCCTCGTCGGGCGCCATGGTGTTGCAGGCGAGCGGGCCGAGCGGCGACAGGCCG
This sequence comes from Novosphingobium sp. ZW T3_23, assembly GCF_044987305.1. Lineage (NCBI taxonomy): Bacteria > Pseudomonadati > Pseudomonadota > Alphaproteobacteria > Sphingomonadales > Sphingomonadaceae > Novosphingobium > Novosphingobium sp. ZW T3_23. Next base: position 34,651 of record NZ_JBJDRF010000051.1, on the reverse strand, counting down.
GAGCGGATCAGCACTTCGGCCGTCTCGCGCTGGCTCAGGTGGCTGCCGTCATCGCGGATATGCGGCGTGAGCACGCCCGCAGCACGTGCCTTTTCGCGCAGTTCCATGACCAGTTCGTCGGTTGGCGCACCGTGATGGTCGCGGCGCGTGTCCGTTTCGTAGGGCGCGACGATCTCGCGCACGAAAGCTTCCACCCGATCCGCCATGGCTATCGCGTGGTCGGAAAGCGTGTTCGTCATTGCAGCACCCGCACCGGATCGCTGCCGTCCCAATCGCGCGCGGCGGCCTTCATCATCTCGAACAGGCCTTCCGATCCGGCCATCGGCTGCAAGTATTCGATCACAAAGCCGGGGCCCTGGCCGGGATCGACATAGATCACTTCGCCGTCATCGCCCACCTTGCCCTCTACGATCACTTCCGCGCCCGCTTCTGCGCAGGCGCGCCGCGCCTCGCCAATGTCCTTCACGAAGACGCAGACATGGTGCAGCCGGTCGCGCACGGCATATTCGCCGGTGTAGAGCGAAGGCGCCGTGCTTTCGGTGCGGATCAGTTCGATCTGGATATCGCCCCAATAGCCGATCGCCATCGAGAAGGTCGCTTCGGTGGGCTCGCCCTTGTACTTCATCTCGCCCAGCCGCACCTCGTTCAGCACGAAGAACGGCCCGACGCCCACGGTCTCGATCCAGTATTTCAGCGCGGCATCGAAATCGGTGGGGAAATAGGCGAGCTGGATCACCTCACCCAGCGCTTTGAGCGGTCCCGGTTTGGCCGGACGAGTCATGATGCTTCCTTCGTTCACGCGAAGAGGCCCTGCGGCTCTTCGATCAAAGTCTTGAGCGTCTGGAGGAACTGCGCGCCGACAGCCCCGTCGATGGCGCGGTGATCGACCGAGAGCGTGAACGCGATCCGCGTCTCGAACGCGACGCCGCCGCCCGCCGTCTCCACCGGCTGACGCTGCGCCGCGCCGACGGCCAGGATCGCACCCTGCGGCGGGTTGATGATGGCATCGAAGTTCTCGATCCCGAACATGCCGAGGTTGGAGACGGAAAACGTGCCGCCCTCCATATCCTCCATGCCCAGACCGCGACCCTGCGCCTTGTCGATCAGGCGGCGGGTCTCCGCCGCCAATTGGTCGATCCGCATGAGGTCGGCCTGCCGTACGACCGGGGTGACGAGGCCCTTGGGGCCCGCCACCGCGATCGAGACATCGGCATGGGGAAAGCGATAGATGTCCGTGCCGTGGACCTGCACATTGACCTCCGGATGGCGGACCAGCGCCACGGCACAGGCCTTGACCACCCAGTCGTTCACCGAGGCCTTGCAGCCGAGCACGAGGTTCGCGCTCTTGCGCAAGTCCAGCAGGGCATCGGCGCGGGCGGACAGGCGCAAGTAGAAGTGCGGGATCTCCTGCTTCGCCTGCGTCAGTCGCTGGGCGACGACCTTGCGAATGCGGTCGAAGGGAACGATCTCGGGCCGGTTCTCGCCTGCCACGAACTGCGGTGCGGCGAGCGAGGCTGAACTTGCGGGCGCGGGAACCAGCGCCAGCACGTCCGCCTTGGAGATGCGCCCACGCGGGCCGGTGCCCTTCACACCCGCCAACGCGATCCCATGCAGCGCGGCGATGCGGCGGGCGAGCGGGGAAGCGAAGGTTTTCGCATCGTCCTCCGGCAGCACCAACTCCCCTTTTAGCGCCGGACTGGCCGGGCCGCGCATGGCCTTAACCACGTCCTGATGGGTGATCCTGCCCTGGCGGCCCGAACCCTCGATATCGGCGATATCGACGCTTTCCTCCTCGGCCAGACGCAGCGCCTCGGGGCTGATCGGCCGGTTGGTATCGATCGGCACCCGCACGCGCTCGGTCACGCCAACGGCCGCGCCCACCGGCTCGGGCACGGCGGCCTTGGCCTTCGATGCGCCCTGCGCCACGCCGCCCTCGGCCGGAGTAAAGGCGGCGATGAACGCCTCGATCTCATCGTCCGAATGAGCACCCTCGTCGAACACCGCCAGCAGCGCGCCGACCGGCTCCGCCTCGCTGCCGCCGGTGACCAGCACGCGGCGCACGGTAGCGTCGTACTCGGCCTCGACCTCGTTGGTGATCTTGGCGGTTTCGATCAGGCACAGCGTCTGGCCGCGCGTGAAGCTTTCGCCTTCCCTGACCATCCATTCGGCCACGGTGCCCTCGGTCATCTCGATGCCCCACTTGGGCATCGTGAAAGCGCGGATTCTGCTCATGACAGCGCCCCCCCTCACCGGTATGCCAGCGTCTTGCGGACGGCGGCAGCGACTTTCGCGGGGCTGGGCAGATAGGCGCCTTCCAGTTCGCGGGCGAAGGGGACCGGCGTGTGCGGCGCGGTGACCATCTCGATCGGTGCCTTCAGGCTGGCGAAGGCCTTGCTGGCCACCAGCGCGGCAATGTCAGTGGCCAGGCTGCACCGGGGCGGCGCCTCGTCCACGATCACCAGTCGCCCGGTCGCTTCCACGGAATCGAGGATCGCTTCCTCATCGAGCGGGGACGTCGTGCGAAGGTCGATCACGTCGCAGCCTACGCCGTCCTGCGCCAGATCGTCGGCTGCCGTCTCGGCATAGCCGACCATCATGCCGGAAGCGACGACGGTGACGTCCTCCCCCGCCCGCGCCAGCCGCGCATGGCCGAAGGGGATCACGAAGTCCGGATCGTCCGGCACTTCGCCGGTCATGGCGTAGAGGAACTTGTGTTCCAGGAAGACCACCGGGTCGTCGTCCCGGATCGCTTGCCGCAGCAGTCCGCAGGCATCGGCAGGGGTAGCGGGCATGACGACCTTGAGGCCGGGCATGGAGGTCACGAACTGGCTGATCATCTGGCTGTGCTGCGCGGCAGCGTTGTAGCCAGCGCCGCAGGGCATGCGGATCACTGCCGGACAGACCGACTTGCCACCGAACATGTAGCGAAACTTGGCGATCTGGTTCCACAACTGATCCATGCAGACGCCGATGAAGTCCGCGAACATGATCTCCGCCACAGGCCGCTTGCCCGCCAGCGCCAGCCCGCCCGCCGCGCCCATGATGGCGCTTTCGCTGATCGGAGTATCGATCACCCGGTCCGGCCCGAACGCTTCGTAGAAGCCGGTGGAGGTCGACCAGATCCCGCCGATCGCCTCCGGCCCGCCCGCCGTGCCCATGCCGCCCACCACATCCTCGCCGAGCACGACGACGCGCGGATCGCGCTGCATTTCCTGAAAGATCGTGCCGCGTATGGCGTCGCGGTACATCATCTTGGCCATTTCTTCCGCTCCGCCGTCAGTAGCTTATGTAGACGTTTTCGAGGACGTTCTCCGCCGTCGGCCGCGCCGCCGCGCGCGAGGCGGTGACGGCATCCTCGATGGCCTGGAGAGCGTCCGCATCCACGCCGTCAAGATCACCGTCGGTAAGCAGCTTTGCGCCGGTCACCTTCTCGCGGAACTTGCGCAGGCAGTCGCGGGTGGCGCGCAGACGATCGAGTTCACCCTCGCCGCGATAGCGCTGGGGATCGCCCTCGAAGTGGCCGAAGAAGCGTTCGGTATCGAACTCCACCGCCGCCGGGCCATTACCGGGCCTCCGCACGAATTCCAGCACTTCGCCAAACGTGTCGAACACCGAGAAGAAGTCCGTCCCGTCCGCCCGCCAGACCTTCATGCCGAAGGCCTCGGCGCGGCTGGCGATGTCCTGCGCGGTGCCCACGGCATAGGCATCGCCGGTATGTTCGGAATAGTGGTTGTTCTCGAAGACGAAGATCGCGGGCGCCTTGGTGACGACGGCCAGATTCATCGCCTCGAACGTGGTGCCCTGGTTGCAGGCGCCGTCGCCGGAGAAGGCGATCGAGACGGCCAGCTTGCCATTCTCGTCCGGCCCGTCGATCTTGTTCGAAAGCGCCGCGCCCACCGCAATCGGCGCGCCCGCCCCGACGATGCCGTTGGCGCCCAGCATGCCCTTGTCGATATCGGCAATGTGCATGGAGCCGCCCTTGCCGTTGCACAGGCCTTCCTGGCTGCCCCAGATCTCCTTCATCATTCCGGTCACGTCGCAGCCCTTGGCAAGGCAGTGGCCGTGGCCGCGATGGGTGGAGACGATCTTGTCCCGTTCCGAAAGATGCTCGCACACGCCCACCGCCACGGCTTCCTGCCCGCAATAGAGGTGCGTGAAGCCGGCGATCTCCCCGGTCTGGATCTCCTCGTGAAGGCGTTCCTCGAATTCGCGGATCAGCTTCATCTGCCGATAGGCGCGCGTGAGCGCCTCGCGGTTCAGTTGCATGCCGGCTTCCTCTCCCGTTGTCGTCCGCATGTCTTCACGGTTCCTTTCAGAGACCAAGTACGGACTTGGCGATGATGTTGCTCTGCACCTCGTTTGTCCCGCCGAAAATCGTCCAGGCCCGGCTGTTGAGATAGCGCGCGGCGGCAACTTGCGCGGCGCGAGAATGAAGTGGCTCCGGCGCATTGTCGCCATAGAGCGGGCGCGAGGTTTCCAGCTGAAGACCGGCGATGCCGAACAGGTCCACCGCCAGCAGATCGATCTCCTGCCGCAGGTTGGATGCCAGCAGCTTGGTCAGCGAGGTCTGCGGCCCCGGCTTGCGGCCCTTGGCGATCTCCGAGATAATCTTCAGCTCGATCATCTCCAGCGCCTCCACGCCAAGCCGCGCCTTCGCCACCCGGCGGCGCCAGTCGATGCTGTCGGCCAGAGACCCACCGCGCCCGTCGCTTTCGTCTTTCGCGGCGGCCTCGATCTGGGCGAGATCGTAGCCGAGCTTGGGCGCATGGCACGACCCGCCGCGCTCGTTCTCCAGCAGGAACTTGGCGATGGTCCACCCCTCGCCCTCCGCGCCGACGAGGTTCTCGACCGGCACCCTCACGTCTTCCAGGAAGACCTGATTGACCTCGTGATCGCCCGCCGCAGTCAGAATGGGCCGCACCGAGACGCCGGGGCTGGCCAAGTCGATCAGCAGGAACGAGATCCCCGCCTGCTTCTTCACCTCCGGATTGGTGCGGACCAGCGTGAACATGCCGTTGGCGTGGTGGGCATGGGTGGTCCAGATCTTCGATCCGTTGACCACGTAGTGGTCGCCATCCCGTACCGCGCGGGTCTTCAGGCTGGCAAGGTCCGACCCCGCGCCGGGCTCGGAGAAGCCCTGGCACCAGTAGTCCTCGCCCGAAAGGATGCGCGGCAGGTAGCGCGCCTTCTGCGCCGCATTGCCGAACGTCCAGAGCACCGGGGCCAGCAGCTTGAGGCCCAGCACGGTGAGGTTGGGCGCTCCGGCGGCGGCGCATTCCTTTTCGAAGAGGTAGCGCTGGAGCGGCGTCCAGCCGGTGCCGCCATGCTCCACCGGCCACTGGTAACCAAGCCACCCCTTGGCATCGAGCACCGCGTTCCAGGCCTGCCCGATATCCGGTTCCACGAAGACCGACGGCGTGGCGGCCGCACCGGCCTTCACCCCATCGGGCAAGTTTTCGCACAGGAACGCGCGCACGTCTTCGCGGAAGGCTTCGTCGGCGGGGGAGAGTTCGATATCCATGCGTTCTATCGTTCCAGTATCGTCACTGCCGATACGCCCGGCGCCCCGTAGACGTGGCTGTAGGCGGTCTTCGGGCCATGAGGCACCTGACGGCCGCCACCGTCTCCGCGCAGTTGCACGACGTTTTCGTAGACCTGCCGCAAGCCCGAAGCGCCGATCGGCTCCCCGCAGGCGAGGCAGCCGCCATCGGTGTTGACCGGCAGCGCACCGCCGATCTCGGTCCTTCCCTCGGAAAGCCAGCGTTCCTGATCGCCATCGGCACAGAAGCCATTTTCGGCCATGTGCATGATCTCCGCGCCGGCCTCGGTGTCCTGAAGCTGGGCCACGTCGATGTCGCCCGGTCCGATCCCGGCAAGGCGGAAGGCATCGGCGGAGGCGATGCGCGTGGCGGTGCCGCGCGGCGCGCTATCGTCCGCCACCACGTCCACACTGGGCGCGAAAACCTCGAAACTGTGCGGCGGACGGGTGCGCATGGTCGCCGCTTTCAGGCGGACCAGCGGCTTGCCCAGCTCGCGCGCCTTCTTCTCGCTGGCGAGAACGAGCGCGACGCCGCCCTCGGCGGGCGAGCAGAACATGTACTTGGTATAAGGATCCGAGACGAGCGGCGCGGCCAGGATTTCCTCGATCGGCACCGGCTGGCGGCGCCAGGCGTGCGGCGCCTGGGCGCCGTTGCGGAAGGCCTTCTCGGACACACGCGCCAGCGTTTCGGTGGAGATGCCGAACATGTGCATGTAGCGCATGATCTTGGCCGCGAAGAACTGGGTGGTGACCATATAGCCCGCCTCTCCGTACCAGTCGGGCAGGTTGTATTCGCTCGGCAGCGCATTGAAGGCGCCGCGCGGATGCTTGTCGAACCCGACCGCCAGGCCAAGCTCGAACTCGCCAGACTTGATCGCCATCTGCGCCGAGAACAGCGCCGACCCGCCCGCCGCGCAGCCGTTGCGCACGTTGATGAACTGAACGCCGGTGAGACCTAACCGATCGACCATCGTGTCCGGGTTTCCGGCGGCATCCGAACTCCCGTAGGCGAACTGTATCCGGGGCCAGTCCACGCCGGCATCGGCCAGCGCCTGACGCACGGCGAAGACGCCCTGATCCACTCCCGAAAGACCGTCGGTGCGGCCGAACGGATGGATGCCGATACCGACGATGCAGACGTCGCTCATGCGCGCGCTCCTTCCATCGGGGCGAAGGCGGGAATGGCTCGCGGTTCGGCAGCACCTGGATCGAGCGCCCGGGGCACGAGGCGCACCGGCATGCCGATCTCCACAGCGTCGAAATCCACGTCCACCAGCCGCGCCTCCACGATCACTTCGCCCGGCAGTTCGACATAGGCGACGATCCAGGGCGTGAAGGCTTCGGGGCCTGCGTAAGGCGGCGTCTTCGGGCGATAGCGCTGCACGGTATAGGACCAGAGCCGCCCCTCGCGCGCCAGCGGCACGGGATCGCAGCTGTCACCGGCAGGGCAGGGAAACACCACGCGCCCCGTCTGCCTGTCGCGGCCGCCCAACAAGCGGGGCGGCGTCTCATCGGTGAACAGGCCCTCGGCAATGGCGCGCATCGTTCTCCCCATCTCTCGGCTTTCGAGTCCGTTGATGTGAATGGTTTAAGCGCGCCCGCGCCGCCTTTGTGACTCACCAAAACGCTAGGGTAGCCAATGTGCCAGTTCGTGCGACCCATCACAGCGAGAGAACGGGCGGCGGGAGAACGACAAATGGCAAAAGCCTGGGACTACATCATCGTCGGCGCCGGTTCGGCGGGCTGCGTCATGGCCGAGCGGCTCAGCGCCGACGGCCGATCGCAGGTGCTGCTGCTGGAAGCGGGCGGGAGCAACGACAGCTTCTGGGTTACGCTGCCAAAAGGCGTCGCCAAGCTGGTGAAAAAGCCAGAGCACATGTGGGCCTATCCGGTTTCCCAGCCGCGCGAGGAAGGCGCAAACGAGGACAGCGGCGGCGAGGTCTGGATCCGGGGCAAGGGCCTCGGCGGTTCGTCCTCGATCAACGGCATGATCTGGAGCCGGGGCGAACCGGCCGATTACGACGCCTGGGAGAGCGAATCCGGCGCCAAGGGCTGGAACGGCGCGAGCATGACCGAGGCTTTCCTCGAACTGGAAGACCACGCGGCCGGGGCTTCACCGATGCGTGGCAGCGGCGGCCTCGTCCACGTCGATCCCGCCTGTTTCACCTACCCGCTAGCCGAGCGGATGATCGAATCCGGAGAGGCGCTGGGGCTGAAACGTGTGGAGGACCTCAACGCCGCGACCGGCCCGCGCGTCGGCTATTACAGCCACAACATCCGCAACGGCCGCCGCGAATCCTCGGCCAGGACTTATCTGGCCGCGGCGCGCGGGCGACCAAACCTCACCGTGGTGACCGGCGCATTGGCGGAGCGGATCGTGTTCGACGGCACGCGCGCGGTCGGCCTCGACGCCTTGGTGAACGACCGCCCGCAGCGCTTCGATTGCGCGGGCGAGATCGTGGTGAGCGCGGGGGCCATGGAGAGTCCCCTGCTGCTCCAGCGCTCCGGCATCGGCGATTCCGTGCGCTTGAAGGCGGCGGGGATCGAACCCCTCGTCCATTCGCCGGACGTGGGAGAGCGGATGATCGAGCACCTCTCGATCTCGCTACCTTACCGGCTGGAGCATGGACGCGGCACCAACCGCAGCTTCTTCGGACTGGGGGCGGGGCTGGCGATGCTGCGCTACCTGCTGCGCCATGACGGCGTGCTGGCCACAGGTCCATTCGAGGTCGGTGCCTTCTGCAACGTCGCCCATCCCGACGGCCGCACCGATGCGCAGTTCTACCTCGGCGGCTACACCTTCAAGGTCGGCGACGACAAGGATCCGGTCCCGCTCGACAAGATCGATCCGCGCCCCGGCGTCACCATCTATGGCCAACTCCTGCGCCTTACCAGCGAGAGCGCGATGCGGGCGACTGGACCGACGAGCGGCGATCCGGCCGACATCCGCCACAACTTCCTCTCGACCGAACACGATCGCCGCTCCGCCATTGCGCTGGTGCGCAAGATGCGCGCGTTCATCGCGGAAGCGCCGCTCGGGCAGATGGTCGGCGCGGAACTGGTGCCCGGCGCCCAGGTGGAGAGCGACGAGGAGATACTTTCCGCCTTCCGCCGCCTTTCGAGCTGCGGGCTTCACGCGATCCGCTCCTGCCGCATGGGCGACGATCCCGAGGCTGTGGTCGATCCGCGTCTTCGGGTGAAAGGGGTCCAAGGTGTGCGGGTGGCCGATTGTTCGGTGATGCCGGGGCATGTGACGGGCAATACCAACGCCCCCGCCATGGCGCTGGGCCTGCGCGGCGCCCAGCTGATGCTGGAGGACCGGCCAAACTAGCGCCCGCATGATCGTCGTCCCGGACTTGATCCGGGACCGCTGGCCGTGAACAGCCCACCTTGCGACAGGGCGCTCTTCTGAACCATCTTGCCTAAAGACCGCCAGCGGTCCCGGACCTGATCCGGGACGACGGCTGTTCTTCCAACTTAATTATGCAGCGAAATATACCCAAGCTGCGCCGCCTTGAACACGGTCTGGCTGCGGTTCACGGCGTTCAGCTTGGTCGCGGCGTTGTGGATGTGAAACCGCACCGTGGCGCGGCTGCGCGACATGATCATGCTGATCTCCAGGTCGGTCTTGCCGATCGCCGCCCAGCGCAGGCACTCCACCTCGCGCTTCGACAGCCGCGATTCAGGCGGCAGGGCCTGGGTGGAGCCCATCACCTGAATATAGGTCGCGATGAACGTCCGGGCGTAGAGCCCCAGCGCGTCCGACAGCCTCAGGAAATCCTCCGAAAGATCGGTCCGCTCCTTGTCCAGTGGGTTGAAGCTTACCGCACCGATCTGGCCGAAAGGCAGATGCACCGGCACGGCGATGCAGGCGCGGGTCATCGCGCGCTGTTCGAAATTGGCGATGTCGATCGATGTGAGGTAGGCGTTCGGCTCGCGCGTGCGGAAGCCCTGAGCATTGGCCCAGAACGGCTGGCTCTCGAAACGGCAGGCCGTGGTGAGGGGGGAATCGAGCGCGATGCGCGAATTGCGCCACCACACCCGTTCATCGTCGCCCCAGCCGAACACTTCGATGGCCAGCACCTTGCCCTCGCCATCGACGGGCGTCCGCTTGTCGGCGATGTCGTGCGCGGGCGCAGCCCGGTACCCAAGGTCCATGGCGATCTTGTGCAGAGCCTCCGCCGCCGGGCGAATCCCGGCCGGCGACGAGACGCGCACGGCGTCTATGTTTTCCTGTGACAACAGCGACATGTTTTTCCTCTCTCGGCACAGAGCGTAACGCGTCCCGGCGGGCTGCACAATTGCCCGAAAGCCCAAAAACAGTGCCCCCGGCCCTAGTCTTTTGCCCAGCGGAGCAGCTCCCACGGCAGGTGCTACACCCGTATGACAGACGGGAGAGCCACGTGAATTTCGACCTCAACGAAGACGAGGAAATGCTCAAGGCGCTGACCGAGCGCTTCGTCGCCAACACATACGATCACACGACACGGCGCATCTTCCAGGCCGAGCCCGGCGGCTTTTCAGGGAAGAACTGGGCCTTGCTGGGCGAACTGGGGCTGATCGCCGCGCCCTTTCCCGAGGAAGTGGGCGGCCTCAGCCTCGACGCCACCGGCATCGCCACGATATTCGAGGCACTCGGCCGCGGCATGGTGGTGGAGCCTCTGGCGGAAGCCTCGGTCCTGGCCGGCCGCCTGTTCGCGCTGACCGCGCCTGAAGCCTTGAGAGGCCCGTGGCTGGACGGGCTTCTATCCGGAGAGAAGCGCCTTGCCCTGGCCCATGCCGAAGGAGACGCGCGCGATAGCTCGCCATGGGTGGAAACCTCCGCGCGGGAGCAGGACGGGAGCTATCGAATCGATGGCGCCAAGCCCTATTGCATCTCGGGCGGCGGTGCGGACGGCTACATCGTTTCCGCCCGGCTCACCGGCGCACCGGACGATCCGCAAGGCATCGCGCTGTTTCTGGTCCCCGCCAACACCCCCGGCCTCGCGCGGCGCGAATGGCCGCTGGCGGACGGCTCCATCGCCGCTGCGCTGACGCTGGAAGGCGTGCTGGTTCCGGAAGACCACCGCCTCGACGGCGGCATTGCCGAGATCGACGAGGCACAGCAATTCGCCAATCTGGCACGCTGCGCCGAAGCGCTGGGCGTGATGGAGCGGATGTTCCAGGACACGCTCGACTATGTCCGCACGCGTGACCAGTTCGGCGCGGCACTGGGCTCTTTCCAGGCTATCCAGCATCGCATGGTCGCGCAATATGCCGCTATCGAGCAGAGCCGTGCCCTGCTGAACCTGGCGCTGGTATCGCACCAGGACAGCGGCTTCGCGGAAGCGGTCAGCGGCGCGCGTGCCTGGATCAGCGAAGCGTCGATCGCCCTGGCACACGAAATGGTACAATTTCACGGCGGGATGGGCGTGACGGACGAACTGGCCATCGGTGCCGGGCACAAGCGTCTTCTGGTGCTTTCACGCTGGCCGGAAAGTCCCCGCGCGGCGCTCGATCGCTATGCAGAACGCATGAACTGATCTCCCCTCGCGATCGACCGCAAACGATCGCAAAAATAGAACATGATAGGAACATTTCGATTGCATCGGTTTCGCTGATCGGCCATTTTACAGCTTCGACCCACGCTGACTTCGGCGCGGAACACAAGGCTTCGTACAAATGCCCGCGCTCGAAATCTCGGAAAAGCTCACCATCCTTGCAGACGCCGCCAAGTATGACGCCTCCTGCTCATCGTTCGGGGTCAAGAAACGGGATTCGCGGGATGGCAAGGGCATCGGCTCTACTTTGGGTGGCGGCGGCATCTGTCACGCTTACGCGCCCGACGGTCGCTGCATCAGCCTGCTCAAGATATTGCTGACCAACAGCTGCATTTTCGATTGTCATTACTGCATCAACCGCAAGTCTTCCAACGTGCGCCGCGCCCGCTTCACGGCGAAGGAGGTGGTGGAACTGACGCTGGATTTCTATCGTCGGAACTACATCGAGGGGCTGTTTCTCTCGTCCGGCATCATCCGCACGCCCGACTATACGATGGAACAGATCGTCGAAGTGGCGCGATCCTTGCGGGAGGATCACGATTTTCGCGGCTATATCCACCTGAAGACCATCCCCGATGCCGATGCGGCCCTGGTGGAGGCGGCGGGTCGCCACGCCGACCGCGTGTCGATCAATGTCGAACTGCCCACCGTCAGCGGACTTCAGCGACTGGCACCCGAAAAGTCGCAGGCCCGCATCGAAGGCGCGATGGGCACCATGCGCTCCGCGATCGAGGACGGCGCCGATGCCCGCAAGCGCTTTCGCTCCGCCCCTGCCTTCGCGCCCGCGGGGCAATCGACCCAGATGATCGTCGGAGCCGATGCCGCGACCGACCGCGACATCGTTTCGCGCGCGGCGTCGCTTTACGAAAAGTTCGATCTCAAGCGCGTCTACTATTCGGCCTTCAGCCCGATTCCCGACGCCAGCACCGTGCTGCCCTTGCGCCGTCCGCCACTGATGCGGGAACACCGGCTCTATCAGTCGGACTGGCTGATCCGGTTCTATCAATTCTCGCCGCAGGAGGTGGGGGCCGCTGCCGATCCCGCCACCGGCATGCTACCGCTGGATATCGACCCGAAGCTGGCTTGGGCCTTGCAGTTTCGCGAGTGTTTTCCCGTTGACGTCAATCGCGCGCCGAGAGAGATGCTGCTGCGCATTCCCGGCCTCGGCATCAAGGCGGTCGACGCCATCGTTGTAGCCCGGCGCTGGCGCACCCTGCGGCTGGACGACGTGGCGCGCATGACGGTATCGGTAAAGAAACTGCGTCCCTTCATCGTCACGGCGGACTGGCGGCCCACCGCCCTGCTCGACCGTGCCGACTTGCGCTCGCTGGTGTCCCGTCCGGCAACCCAGCTGGAACTGTTCGCGGCCTGACCATGCGCCTCGTTCGCCTGGAATCCGAAGACGATTTCGACGGCTGGCGCATCGCCGCGCGCGCGCTGGCCGGCGAAGGGGTCTTGCCGTCGGAGATCGTCTGGCAGGTGGGAGAGCAGGCGTTCGATCTTTTCGCGAGCGAGGCGGGCGACATCGGCGCCGGTCCACCGGTGGCGACCGCCCCGCTGCGGGTATCCCGGCAATTTCTGGAACTGGCGCGCGATGCCTCGCTGCACAGCGAACCCGAACGTTTCTCGCTCCTCTATATCCTGCTCCTGCGCCTGCTGGACCAGCCGCAGGCGCTTCAGGATGCTGCCGATCCCCTTGTTCGCCGTATCGAAGGCCTTGCCCGCAACGTCCGGCGCGACAGCCACAAGATGCACGCCTTCGTGCGTTTCCGCGAGTTGGCGGATGATGGCGGCACGCGCTTCGTCGCCTGGTTCGAGCCGGAGCATCACATCCTGCGCGCGAATGCCCAGTTCTTCGTCGATCGCTTCACCAACATGCGCTGGTCGATCCTGACACCGCGCGGATCGCTGCATTGGGATGGTGTCGCGCTTGCCGAGGGGCCGCCCGCGACCCGCGCGGATGCGCCGGGCGACGATCCGGTGGAGGCCGTGTGGAAGGCCTATTACAGCGCGATCTTCAATCCGGCGCGGGTCATGCCGCGCGCCATGCTGAAGGAAATGCCGCGCAAATACTGGAAGAACATGCCGGAAACCGCGCTCGTCCCGCAACTCATCGCCGGGGCCCGCAAACGCGAACTGGCGATGATGGAGCAGGCCGCCAGTGTGCCTCCGCCCCGACCGGGCGCGCCGGGACGCGCGGCGGTACAGGGCCCTGAAGCCCTGGAACTGCTGGCCGAGGAAGCCGCCGCCTGCCGTCGCTGCCCGCTCTGGAAACCGGCCACGCAGACCGTCTTCGGCGAAGGTCCGCACGATGCCGAGATCATGATCGTGGGCGAACAGCCCGGCGATCAGGAGGATCTGGCCGGAAGGGCTTTCGTCGGCCCGGCCGGCGCCGTCTTCGATCGGGCCATGGCCGAGGCGGGGATCGACCGAAAGCGGTCCTACATCACCAACGCCGTCAAGCACTTCAAGTTCGAACCGCGCGGCAAGCGCCGCATTCATGCCCGCCCCAACAGCGGCGAGATCGAGGCCTGCCGCTGGTGGGTCGATCAGGAACGCGCCATCGTCCGCCCCCGCCTCGTCATCGCCATGGGCGCCACGGCCGCCCGCTCGCTTACCGGCCGCGCCGTCACCGTGGGGCAGGAGCGCGGACGGGCGATTACCCTGCCTGACGGCACACCCTGCTGGATCACCGTGCACCCCAGCTATCTGCTGCGATTGCCTGCGGAAGCCGATGCCGATGCGGAATTCGCCCGCTATGTGGATGACTTGAGAAAGGCCGCAAGTAGCTTGGCTACTGCCGCCTGAGGGGCATGAAGCCGACAATATGCCGCAAACCGCACAGCTTTGACGAGCAACGATTTGACGCAAACCACTCCGAAACGGTGCGAAATGGATTAGCACTTCTTCCGCAAGTGCGAATACCGAATGCGGCGGCGCGCTTCTGGAGGATTCACATGAAGATCTACACCCTGCGATTTTTCGAGGATGAGCACGGCCTCGCCAGAAGGCTGGAATTCAAGGCGCCGGATGTTGCCGGAGCCCTTGCGATCGCGCATCGCGAAGCCGCCAAGCGCAGCGCCGAACTCTGGGAAGGCGCGCTCAAGCTCTGCACGATTCGCCGGTCGCGGGAAGACACGACGATCCGTCTCGCCTCGTAGAATCGAGGATTACCTTTCCGCATCGCACCGCGCCGCAGCACGCGCGGTCTCGCGACCTTGCCGGAATACCGAACTTCACGGATCAGGATTCAGAGACCGTTTGGAAATTCGCTGAAGGCGAATTTCGCGGCACCGGCCCCCCGTATTTCTCAGGCGCCCCCACCCTACCACCCAACGGTAGTATCCTGCGGGTGGTAGGGTGGGGGCGCCTGAGAAATACGGGGGGCCGGTGCCGCAACGAAAATGCCCCCTGGGCATTTTTCAAGCAGACTCTCACATCTCCCTTCGCCGAGCGACCGCAAGTCGCGCGGCCATGCAGGAGCGGCCTGTGCGTCCCCTTTTCATGCGCCAGTTGAAAGAACCCCGCGCCGGACGCTAAACCGGTGCAGCGTGGCGGCCGGTGCGATCGGGTCGGCTGGCGATGGAGACCCGAATGCTTGCCCGAAAGCCGATGCTCAAGTTTCTGATGTTCGTTGGCGCCATCGTCTCGATGGCGGGCGGCGTGGCAGCGGCGCAATCGACCTCTCTTGCCGATCTGTCCGAAGAACTCGCCCAGGCCGAAAGCGATGTGCGCGCGGTCGACAAGGCGATGAATTCCCGCATGGGCGAGAGCGACCAGAAGCTCGCCTCCGCCAAAGTGCTGGCGGCAAAGTCCCTGGCGGCCGACACTACCGCGAAGATGCAGGAGCAACTCACCCTGCTCGACGCCAAGCTCGCCGGGCTGGGTCCGGAGGCCGACACCGGCGAGGCTCAGGATATCCAGCGCCAGCGCGCCATCCTCGCTCGCCAGCGGGTTGCCGTGGACTCCGCCATCAAGCGCGGCAACCTGATCGGGGTTGAAGCGCAGCAGTTGGCGGACGAGATCGCGGAGAGTCAGGCGCAGCAACTCGGCGAAAAGCTCTCCACGCGTTCCTTCTCGCCGCTGGCCCCTCGCTTCTGGAACTCGCTAGCCCACGCCTGGCCTCGCGACAGCCGCCGCGTGGCGCTGTTCCTGGAGGAAGGCCGGGACCAGTTCACGCAAAGCCTGCAACATGGCACGCCCTGGCTCGCCCTGCTGGGTTTCTTCGCCGCGCTGCTGATCCTGCTGCCCGGACGCGCATTCGCCCGCCGCCTAGGCCGGAAGCTGCTGACCGAGGATTTTCCCGCGCGGGCTCTCCGTCGATCCGCCCATGCTCTCTGGCGGATCGTTGTCGGCACGCTTGCCCCGCTGCTGGCGGCGCTGGCGATCGTCCAGGGCCTGCGCTGGGCGTCGATGCTTCCGGAAGCGTGGAGCCCGCTCTTGGGCACCTTCGTCGTGGCATCGGCCTTTTCCGGCCTTACCAGTTCCGTCCTCGGCGCCCTGCTGATGCGAAGCCAGCCGTCCTGGCGCATCCTTCCGATCAGCGATCGCGCGGCATCCAGCCTGAGACCCTACACCGTGATGCTTGGCGTGCTCGCGTTCCTGAGCATCATGTTGACCAGTTTCAATGAGGCGATCGGCGCCAGTCCCGCCGCGATCGCCTGCACGCAGGCGGTGGTGGCGCTGGCGCATGTGCTGCTGATCGGCGCCACTCTGGCGACCCTCGGCCGGCTGCGGTCCGACCGGACCGGAGAGCCCGCCGCAGCACCGAGGAACGCGGGCCTCGGGCTCGTCAACCTGCTGGCCTGGCTGGCGGTGGCGGGTTCGCTTCTGGCGCTGGTGACCGGGTACTTCTCGCTCAGTCTTTTCGTGCTCCAGATCCTTGCCTGGGGTGTCGTGCTCGGCGCAGGTGTCTATCTGCTGATGGTGGCGATCGACGACACCGCCTCCACGCTGTTCACGCGGTCCAGCCCCATCGGCGTTGCCCTGATCCGAGGCCTGGGCCTCAAGGGCAGTTCCATCGACCAGTTCGGTGTCCTTCTGTCCGGAATTCTGCGGCTGGTCATCGCCGTTCTGGCACTGGGCATGCTGCTGTCACCGTTCGGTGCCGGCAATGTCGAAACGCTGTTCGGACGGCTGGGGGCCCTGGCCCAGGGCTTCAACTTCGGCGGCGTCACGATCTCGCCGGGCGCGCTGATCCGCGGCATCCTCGTGCTCTTCGCCGGCCTGGCACTTGTGAAGACCTTCATGCGGTGGCTGGACCAGCGGTACCTGCCCGCAACCGACCTCGACGGCAGCGGCCGCAACTCGATCAGCCTCGTGGCGCGCTACGTTGGCATTGCCCTTGTCGGCATATGGGCGCTTGCCTCCCTTGGCATCGGGATCGAGCGCATTGCCATCTTGCTGTCGGCCCTGTCCGTGGGCATCGGTTTCGGTTTGCAGGCGATCACCCAGAATTTCGTCTCCGGCCTGATCCTCCTTGCAGAGCGGCCCATCAAGATCGGAGACCTGGTTCGGGTGGGCACCGACGAAGGCGACGTCAAGCGCATCAGCGTGCGATCCACCGAGATCGAACTGCCCGATCATTCGACGCTCATCGTGCCCAATTCCGAACTCATCACCAAGACGGTACTGAACAAGACGCTCTCCAACCCGCTCGGCCGGTTGCAGATCCAGTTCTCCGTTCCCATCGAGGCGGACGCCGACAAAGTGCGGGCCATCGTCCTGGAATCATATGCCGGCGAAGACGCCGTGCTGCGCGACCCGGCACCTTCGGTGTTCATCGATTCCATTCTCGACGGCCGCATCTTCTTCAACAGCTTCGCGCACGTCGCCACGCCGCGCGCGGCCTATGGCGCGCGCAGCAATGCCTATGCCACGCTGTTGCGACGCTTCCGGGAAGAGGGGATCCAGATCGGAACCGTGCCCCAGCGGCTGGAACTGGTCGGCTCGCTGGGAAGCGAGCCGCATTCCTGACTGTCGCAGGAGCGACCCCCGTTACCGGTTGGGGATGTGCGAGCCCAGGTGGCGCCCGGCGATGTAGCCGAAAGTCATGCCCGGCCCCAGCGTTCCCCCGGCACCGCCATAAGCCTCGCCCAGCACGGCGGCCATGGCGTTTCCGGCAGCGTAGAGCCCGGGTATCGGATTGCCGCTCCAGTCCAGCACTTGCGCATCGCCGTTGGTCTTGGGCCCGCCGGCGGTGCCCAGCGCGCCGGACTCCATCTTGACCGCGTAATAGGGCCCCCGGTCGATCACCCCTAGCGTGCGATAAGGCGGATCGAAGGCGGCATCGCCCCACATATAGAAATTGTCGTAGCTATTCTCGCCGCGATGGAAGTCCTCGTCGCGGCCCTGCCGGACCATGTCGTTGAAGCGCGCGACGGTGGCCGTCAGCCCGTCGGCATCGATCCCGGCTTTTGCGGCCAGCTCCTCCAGACTGTCGGCGCTGATCATGAAAGAGGGCGTGGGGCCGCCGGGCGGGGTGTTGAAGGTTTGGTACCTGTCGCGATAGCGCTGGTCCACGATCAGCCAGTACGGCAGATTGGCATAGCTGTGCGTACCGGCATCGAAAGCGTGGAGGGCCTTGCCCATGGCATTGTAGTTGGCCGCCTCGTTCACGAAGCGCTTGCCCGCCCGGTTGACCAGAATGGCGCCGGGACGGGCGCGCTCGTCCGATCCGAGCAGGTAGTTGGGCTTGGCATCGCGGTGCTGCGGCTTGAATTCCAGCACGCTCTGCTGCCAGAAGGCATGCTGCATGTTGCCCAGCTGGGCGCCCGCCTCGATCGCCATGAGCAACCCGTCGCCCTCGTTTTCCGGGACGCTCACCGGCCCGGTCAGTGGCCCGCGCAGGAAAGTGCGAACCAGCATCTCGTTCCACTCGAAGCCGCCGGTGGCAATCACCACGCCCCTCCGTGCGCGCACCCGAAAGTCGCGACCGGCGGCATCTTCGGCCACGACGCCTATCACCCGGTCGCCGTCCTTGACCAGCCTGCGGGCGCGCTTCTCGAACTCTACCGGGATGTCGCGGTCCAGCACCGCCTTGAACAGGGCACCTGCGAGCGCCTGCCCGAGGCCGCGATAGTCGCCAGCCTCGCGCTCGGCCAGAGTGGCCTCGTCCAGCGTGCCGTTGATCGCCTCCATCAGGCTGCCGCGCACGGGATAGGCCATCTTGGTGGGATTGACGCGCGTGGCCCACTTGCCCAGCCGCTCGAACGAAAAGGCGTCATTGTCCAGCGAGCGGCCGCCATCGGGCTTCGCACCCGGCATATAGGGCTGGTAGTCCGGAAAATCGGCATAGGCATGGAAGCGCACCGGAGTCCTGTCCGCAAGGTAGCGGATCATCTCGGGCCCGCTCTCCAGGAAGGCGCCCAGGGTTTCGGGATCGAGCGCTCCCGGCGCCAGCGCGTCGAGATAGGCCACCGCGTCCTCGTCCGAATCCGCGATGCCCGCCTCGATCTGGTGATGGTTGCCGGGGATCCACAGCATCCCGCCGGACATGGCGGTGGTGCCGCCGACCATTCCGGTCTTTTCCAGGATCACGACCTTCCCGGCTCCGAAATCGTGCGCGGCGATTGCCGCCGTCATCGCCGCCCCGCCCGACCCGAGGACGACGACATCCGCTTCCAGATCCCACTCGAGGTCTTCAGTCATGCTCGATTTCCCCTCTCGATCGCAGAAAGCGCCCAATTCTTCGCCAGATCAGGCATGTGCGGGCACCTTCCAGCCTGCGAGGGTGGAAACGGCCTCGTCGAGCCGGACCAGCGTCTTGCCGGTCGTCTCACCGGACATCAGGCGAATGAACGAAGCCGGAGCCGCGTCCAGCCCGGTAGCGACGTTCTCGGTGGCGACGAGCTGTCCCGAACGGACCCAGTTCGCCAGCGCCTCTTCCGCTTCGTGCAACATGTCCGCCGCCTCGTAGGCTAGGAAGCCGCGCATGGTGATGCGGTTCACAAGCACCTGCCACAAGTTGCGCACTCGATAGGGCTCGGTCTGGTGGTTGTAGTTCGCGATCATCCCGCAGACCGGGATACGGCCGAACGCCTTCATGCGCGGCAGGACGGTATCCAGCATGGCCCCGCCCACATTGTCGAAATAGAGATCGACGCCCTCGGGGAAGTGCCGGGCGATCTCCGCGTCGAGGTCCGCGCAGGTCCGATAGTCGATGGCCCCGTCGAAGCCGAGATCGTCCAGGATGTGCCGCGCTTTCGCTTCAGAACCGACCGTGCCGACCACCCGGCATCCGGAAAGGCGGGCGACCTGGCCGCCGACCGAGCCGACGGCACCGGCCGCCGCGCTCATCAGCACTTCGTCCCCGGCCCGCATCTCTCCGTAGCGCTTGAGCCCGACGTAGGCGGTGATGCCCGACCAGCCGCAGGCGCCCATGTAGGCGGTAAGCGGCAGGTCATCGGCCACGCGCACGTTCTCGAACGCCACAGAGCCCGGTGCGATGACCGAGTGCGTTTCCCAGCCGATGAAGGCCCGGCCATAATCGCCTTCCCGGAAATCGGGGTTGCGCGACTTCAGCACGCGGCCAAGCACCATCGTCGGAATGAGGCCGCTCAGTTGTACCGGCGGCAGGTAACTCTTCACATCGTCCAGCATGCCGCGCACGGCGGGGTCGATCGCGAAGACCCGGTTCTCCAGCAGAACCTCCCCTTCGCCCAGTTCCGGCAGCTCCACTTCCTCGACGCGGAAGTTGGCGGCCACGGGCACGCCGACGGGGCGCGAAGCCAGCACGATGCGACGGTTGATCATTGTCTCTCTCCCGGTCCTCTGCATCGGCCGTGTCCGGCTCGGATTGCGTTGGGAGACTAGCCGAACATTCCCCCCGCCCCGCCTGTCAGATTAAACAGGTGCCTTCCGGCGGGCGGTAAAGATCGCAAGGAACGGCATGGCCGGCACGAACGTTTCAGGATTCCTGGAAGTCGTCCGGAGGCAAGCGGTGCGCAACCCCATCAAGGCGTCGATCGCCGCGCTGGCCGCGATCGGCTTCGGCTTCTTCGTTGCGCAGGCCGTACCTACGCGCATAAAAGCCCCGACTTCATCCGCACCGGTACTGAGCGGCTCTTCCAGCGCCGAGGCCTATGACGCCATCCGCTATGACCCGGGGCCCGCCGCGAGCTTTTTCGACGCATCGCCTGCGAATGAAGTAAGCTCCGCCGCGCCGCAGGCCATCGAGGACTACACCCTGTCAACGGGCGATGCGGAGAGCTACTCTTATTCCGAAGACACTTACGAAAGTCCGGAGGCAATCGGTGCGGACTTCGCCGTCGTGGAGGAGGATGATCCGCAGGCAACCTGGGTGGAAAACGCCGCCGCCTCGGCAGCCGTCGCGGCAGAGGACGTCATCGGGGCTGAACGGACCGGGACGGCTGAAACCTTCGCCGAAACGCAATAAGACCGTGCCCGATCGCAAGGCGACGCCGTCATTCCGGCGCGGGAGCTACCCAGCCAAGTCCCTCGGAAATGCGCTCGGCCCCCTCGCCCAGCATCTGCCGGGTACGGTCGAGATCGGTCTTCTGCGATCCGTCGATCGTGACGAGAAACGGCACGGTTATCGCCGCGCTGACATGGCCGTCGAAACCGAAGATCGGAAAGCTGATATCGGTGACCCCGGCCGCGCGCGTGCTCGGCTGCATCTCGTAGCCTTGCAGGCGCACCGCCTCCAGCCGTTTCTCCAGATCCTTCAGCGCTCTATCGCCGGTTCCTGGCAGCTCCCGCAGCATAGCTGCACGCCGCTCCGGCGCCGTGAAGGCGAGCAGGACATGGCCGGAGCAACTGGTCATGATGTCCACCACGGTGCCCAGGCGAATGCCGAACCCCACCGGCCCGATGCTCTCCTGCCGATGGATCACCGTCGCATGCGCGCCTGTCCGCACCACGAGATGGCAGGACTGATTCGTATCGATGGACAACTGATGCATGATCGGCGCCGCGACATTGCTCAGCGTATGCGCCGGCGTCGCCCGAAAGGCGACGTCGAGGACGCGATAGGATACGGTGTAGCGATCGTTCGTCGGATCCTTGCGCAACCAGGCGAGCCGCTCCATCACGATGATGATGCGGAACACCTCGCTGATCGAACGTTCAAGCCGCTGGGCAATTTCGCTTATGGTGAGGCCGCCGGGATCTTTCGCGAAAAGCTCCAGAATCTCGATGCCCTTTTCAAGAGCGGGGGCGGAGTAGGCGCGCTTGCCGGAGGCTTCGCCGCGCTCCACTTTGGCATCGGGTGGGCCCATCACACGGCCATAGACCACGATATATACCTCCGCAACCGACGTCCCGCCGCGCCGTGAGCCATCGCCCCAACGACGATGCAATCGGTTTTATATATAAGATCAGGTTGCCGGACACTCGCCGAGCATCCGCCATCGAAGGGGTCGGCGCGACCCTGGAAGGCCGCGCCGGCGCCTTTACTTCGCGGCGACGATGCGCTGCCGCTGCTCGCCTAATCCCTCGATGCCGAGACGGACTTCGTTGCCGGGTTGCAGGAAGCGCGGCGGCTTGAGGCCCAAGCCCACGCCCGCAGGCGTGCCGGTCGAGATCACGTCGCCCGGTTGCAGGCTCATGAACTGAGAGAGATGGGCGATGATCTGCGGCACGGTGAAGATCATGTCCGCCGTGGTGCCGTCCTGATGGCGCTCGCCGTCCACTTCCAGCCAGAGGCGCGCTGCGGCGATGCCGGGCACTTCGTCGGCGGTAACCAGCCAGGGGCCGGTCGGGCCGAACGTGTCGCAGCCCTTGCCCTTGTCCCACGTGCCGCCGCGATCGAACTGGAAGCTGCGCTCGCTGACGTCGTGGACCACGCAATAGCCTGCCACGTGGTCGAGGGCGTCGGCCTCGTCGATGTAGGAACCGGCCTTGCCGATCACCACGCCGAGTTCGACTTCCCAGTCCAACCGGTCCGAACCGCGCGGTTGCACCACATCGTCGTTCGGGCCGCAGACCGCGCTGGTCCACTTGTTGAAGACCACCGGTTCGGCGGGAATCGCCATGCCGCTTTCGGCCGCATGGTCGCGGTAGTTCAGGCCGATGCAGACGAACTTGCCGATCCGGCCGACGCAGGGGCCGAGACGGGTGTCGCCATCCACCAGCGGCAGCGCCGACAGATCGAGGGCGCGCAGCCGGGCGAGCCCCTCTGCCGTCAGCGTTTCTCCGGCGATGTCGTCGATGTGTGCCGAAAGATCGCGAATGCGGCCTTCTCCATCGAGCACGCCGGGCTTTTCCTGGCCCACTTCGCCAAACCTGAGCAACTTCACGCGATATTCTCCTTCACAGAATTACCAGAGTCTAGGCCGCTCGCTCAGGACAGCATGCGGTCCAGGTGTGTGTAGCCGCCATCCGGGAATATCCATTGCCCGGTGGTGTGGCTCGACCGTTCGGAAAGAAGGAACAGCACCGTATCGGCAACCTCCCGATCGGTGGTCATCCGGCGCCCCAGGGGGATACGGCCGGCGATCTCGTCCAACTTGGCCTTGGGATCGTCGAAACTCGCTATCCAGCGGGCATAGAGCGGGGTCATCACTTCCGCCGGCAGCACGGCATTGACGCGCACGCCGTCGTCCAGCAGCGCCGCCGCCCATTCGCGCGTGAGGCCCAGTTGCGCCGCCTTTGCCGCCACATAACCGCTGGTGTTGCCCTGCCCCGTCACCGCCGTCTTCGACGAGATATTGACGATGGCGCCCCGGCTCGCGCGCAAATGCGGCAGGCAATGATGCACCATGCCGTAGTAATGCGCGAGGTTGGCCTGGACAGAAGCCATGAACGCCGCCGTCCCGGCCTCCAGGCCGACACCGTCGTTCGCTCCGGCATTGTTGACGAGGCCGTGAATGCCCCGTCCGATCTTGGCAATCCGGTCCACGGCATGGCGACAGGCCTCGTCGTCGGTCACGTCCACCTGCACGAAGATCGTTTCGGGCTGCAAGGCGCGGATCTCCGCCTCGAATCCGTCCAGCAGTGGACTGCGCCCGAGGATCGCGGGGATCGCCCCTTCCGCGGCCAGGCCCAGCGAGACGGCGCCGCCGATGCCGGCTCCGCCCCCCGTGACGATCACGACCTTGCCTGCCAATCCCAGGTCCATCAATCCACCCGATACTGCGCTATGGATTGCGGCTTCATCTCGATCGAAAACCCGGGCCGCTGAGGCGGCATGTAGGCCGCGTCGCGGATCACGCAGGGATCCACGAAATGTTCGTGCAGATGATCCACATATTCGACGACACGATCCTCCATCGTCCCTGAAAAGCACAGATAGTCGATCATCGACAAGTGCTGGACATATTCGCACAGGCCCACGCCCCCCGCATGGGGGCACACCGGAAGGCCATGTTTGGCCGCCATCAGCAGAACGGCCAGGATTTCGTTGACGCCGCCGATCCGGCAACTGTCGATCTGCACCACGTCGATCGCGCCGCGCATGATGAACTGCTTGAAGAGGATGCGATTCTGGCACATCTCGCCCGTCGCCACGCGGATCGGGTGGATGGCCTGGCGAATGGTGCGGTGCGCCTCCACGTCGTCCGGACTGGTGGGCTCCTCGATAAACCAGGGCTCCGCGAAGGCCAGAGCCTTTACCCAGTCGATCGCCTGTCCGGTTTCCCAGATCTGGTTCGCATCGATCATCAGCCGGCAGTCCGGGCCGACCGCCTCACGCGCGATGCGCAGGCGGCGGATATCGTCTTCCAGATCCCGGCCGACCTTGAGCTTCACGTGGCGGAACCCCGCGTCCACCGCCTCGCGGGCCAGCCGATGCAGCTTTTCGTCCGAATAACCGAGCCAGCCCGCCGAGGTCGTGTAGCAGGGATAGCCCGCCTCCAGCAGCCGTTCCCGCCGCTCCGCCTTGCCTTCGGCGCCCGCGGTCAGCAGAGCGAGCGCTTCCTCGGGCGTTATGCAATCGGTGATGTAGCGGAAATCGATGCAGCCCACGATCTCTTCGGGGCTCATGTCCGCCACCAATTGCCAGACGGGCTTGCCTTCCGCCTTGGCCCAGAGATCCCACACGGCATTGACCACCGCTCCCGTCGCCAGGTGCATGGCGCCCTTGTCGGGACCGATCCAGCGCAACTGGCTGTCGCCCGTGACATGGCGCCAGAAGCGCGCGGAATCCTGCCGTATCCAGTCGAGATCGAGGCCCACCACCAGTGGCCGAAGGGCCTCGATAGCGGCGACGCAGATCTCGTTGCCCCGGCCGATGGTGAAGGTCAGCCCGTGCCCTTCCAGCCCCGCATCGGTTTCCAGTACGACATAGGCGGCGGAATAGTCCGGGTCCGGGTTCATCGCATCGGACCCGTCCAGCGCCAGACTGGTGGGAAAGCGGATATCGGCTGTCCGCAGGGCGGTTATGCGTGTCATTCTACCGTCCATCCCCCGTCGATCACGGCCGTGGTCCCCGTGGTGAAGGCGCTTTCGTCCGACGCGAGGTAGAGCGCGAGTGCCGCGATCTCTTCAGGGCGGCCCAGGCGGCCGACCGGCTGCCGTGCGGCGAATGTCGCGCGGGTATCCTCGAAGCTGGTCCCGTCCGCCTGCGCCTGCACCTGCATGCGGGCACGCAGCGAAGGGCTTTCGACGGTGCCGGGGCAGATCGCATTGCAGCGCACGCCATCACCGACGAAATCGGCCGCTACAGACTTCGTAAGGCCGATAACCGCCGCCTTGCTCGCTCCATAGGCGAAGCGGTTGCGCACGCCGATGAGCGAGGAAGCCACCGAGGATATGTTCACGATCGATCCCGACCGGCGAGCCACCATGCCCGGCAGATAGGCCTTGATAAGCCGAAACATGGCCGTTGCATTGAGGTCCAGAGAGGCCGCCCATTGCTCCTCGGTGCAGTCCAGCAGCGTACCGGGGAAGACGATCCCGGCACAGTTCACCAGCACGTCGCAATCGCCGGTGGCCGCCGCCAGCGCGACGATCGCGTCCCGGTCGGTGAGGTCCACGACATGCGCCGTCGCGCCGGTCAGCGTGGCAAGCCCGGCCGCATCCCGGTCCACCGCCTGGACTTCGGCGCCTTCCGCCATGAACCGCTCGGCAATGGCACGGCCGATCCCGGCAGCGGCAGCCGTGACCACCGCCTTCTTCCCCGCAAGTCTCATCACTGCTCCCTTATACCGTATGCACGAAATGGGTGGTGCAACATCGCGATCACGCCGCTCCGCGCATGGACTGAATGTCGATCCGACCTGGCGCGCGCGCGTAGATCCGCCGCGCATTGCCGCCCATGATCGCTTCCCGCTCATGTTCCGCGAGCGGCTCCAGAAAACGCCGCGCCAGATCGTGGACGCGCTCATAGGACGCTGCGAGCAGGCACACCGGCCAGTCGGAGCCGAACATCAGCCGCTCCGGCCCGAAGCAATCGAGCAGGTGCTGCATGTAACGCCGGACTTCGTCTTCCCGCCACGTCTGGTGATCCGCCTCCGTCACCAGGCCGGACAGCTTGCAGGTCACCGGATAGCGACGCGCGATCGCGGCGATTCGCCCGGCCCATGGTTCCCATTCGCCCGCGACGATGGCGGGCTTGGCGCCGTGGTCGATGACGATCCTGCCGGCCGCCTCGGGAGCCTCTCCCAGCGCGTCGAGGAACGCGGGAACGTGATCCAGTTGCGGCGCGCGGACGAGCAGTTCGTAGACCAGCCCCGCCGCGAGCACCGCCCGAACGCCGCGCTGAAACGCAGCATCCAGCAGGAAGCGGGGGTCCGGCTCATCCTGCACGACATGGCGGAAACCCGACAGCTTCGGGTGATGGGCCAATGCGCGCAGACGCATGTCGAGGTCCGGTGCGCGCAAGTCGATCCAGCCGACGACGCCGACGATCCAGGGATGCTCATCGGCCATTTGCAACAGCCAACGGGTCTCCGCTTCGGTTTGCCGCGCCTGCACGGCGACCGTCCCGGCCATTCCCTCCGCTGCCAACAGGGGAAACAGATCCTGCGGTCCATGATTGCGCGCGAGCACCGAATCTGGAGCGATCCAGCCGAACTCGTCGGGAGAATAGGCCCAGAAATGCTGATGCGCGTCGACGCGGCCTTTCATCTCATCCCCTTGCTGTCTTGCTCGGCGCCGTTTTGTTCGGCGCTATCGTATTTGACAGTTCATTTGATATGTGAAAACTATCAAGCCATCGGCAGAGGCGCAACCGATAATGTCTCGAACATTGTCTTTCCCGCCCTGCCGCAACAGAATGCGCATGGGAGAGAGATGCGTATGGCCATGACGATGCCGCCCGCGACGCTGGGCGAGGCGATTGCAAGCGAGGAATCAGAATGCCCGCCGGGATGTCCGCCACAGGGCAGCGGGCGCTTCGTGACACCGGGCTATCTTGCTGGGTTTGCGCTCGTCACTTGCGCCTTCTTCGCCTGGGCTCTGGCGAACAACCTCAATGACATCCTGATCCGCCAGTTCCAGAAAGCCCTGGCGCTCTCTCGCGGAGAGGCAGGCTTCATCCAGTTCGTGTTTTACCTGGCCTATTTCTTCTGGGCCCTGCCCGCCGGGCTGCTGCTGCGCCGCTTCGGATATCGCGCCGGCCTGCTGATCGGGTTTGCGCTCTACGCCGCAGGTGCACTGCTGTTCTATCCCGCCGCCGAACTGCGCCGCTACGATGGCTTCCTTTTCGCACTTTTCGTACTGGCTTCCGGCGCCGCGTTCCTGGAAACCGCCGCAAATCCCCTGATCGCCCGTTTCGGCGACCCCAACCGCGCGTCCCAGCGGCTCACCCTGGCCCAGGCCTTCAACGGCCTCGGCGCCGTGGTCGCCCCGATCGTCGGCGGCCTTTTCATATTCTCGGGGGTGGAGCACAGCTCGCGTGACATCGCACTCATGTCCGCCGAGCAACTGCGCCGCTACCGCATGTCGGAAGCGGCCATGGTGCAATCGCCCTACCTCTGCCTGGCGCTGTTCGTGGCCGTGCTGGGCGTGGCACTCGCCTTCGTTCGCCTGCCGAACGTTTCACGCGGAAGCGGGGCGGGTTCGGGATCGCTCAAGAGCGCTCTTGGTCACCGCCAGCTGCGCGCGGCCGTGGTCGCCCAGTTCTTCTATGTCGGCGCGCAAGTGGGGATCTGGAGCTACTTCGTCGACTTCGTGAAGCATATCGCGCCGCAGACCCCGGAACGGACCGCCGCCTATCTTCTTTCGGCCAGCCTGCTGCTGTTCATGATCGGGCGCTTCGCCGGAGCCGCGCTGATGCAGCGGATCCGGCCGACACGGCTGCTGGGCACTTTCGCGGCCGCCAACATGGTTCTCGTCCTGCTGGCCATGGTCCTGCCGGGAAGCGGCGCGATCGCGGCCCTGGCGCTGACCAGCATCTTTATGTCGATCATGTTCCCGACGATCTTCGCGCTGGGCATTCGCGACCTGGGCGAGGGTACCGCGCTCGGTTCCTCGCTAATCATCATGGCCATCATCGGCGGCGCGGTGTTCCCGCCGCTGATGGGCCTGGTGAGCGAATGGCTGGACCTTCGTGCCGCCATGGCCCTGCCGCTGCTCTGCTTCGGCGCCGTCGGCATCTTCGCCCTCAAGGCCAGGGATACGGCCGCATCCACCTGAGGGCCTGACGCGAAAAGGGGGCGGTTGGCACCGCCCCCAAGACATTACAAAAGCTCGCCACCGCAGTTACGCGGCGGCAAACCGTTGGACGTCACAACCAGCGAACGCACCCGGTAGCGAGTTCATAGACCGCGCCCACGACCTTCAGTTCGCCACGCTCCTGCGGCTCGATGAGCATCGGCTCCGAATAGGTCTGCAGCCTTTCGACCATGCGACGAACGTTTTCCTCGATGGCGGATTCGACCAGTTGGTCGGCACCGACTTTGCGCTGCGCCGCCAGGACTGCCGGGATGATCGGCTCGACCATGCGGCCGATGCTGCCGGGGAAACGTACGTCCTTCGTCACCACATCGGCAGCCGCGCCCACGGCGCCGCACTTTTCGTGACCGAGCACGACGATCAGCGGCACTTTCAGCACGGCCACCGAGTATTCGATCGATCCCATGCCGGCAGCGTCGACATTGTTGCCAGCGGTGCGCACGATGAACAGTTCGCCCAGGCCAGCCCCGAACAGCTGCTCCGGCCCCACGCGGGAGTCCGAGCATCCGACGAGGGTCGCGAAAGGCTGTTGCCCTTCGGCCAGCGTAAGCCTGCGCTCGCGCGAAATGTCTGAATCAAGAGGCTTATCAGCGACGAATGCATTGTTGCCGTCGACCAGACGCTGAAACGCTTCGTCGGGGCTGGGCTGAGCGGAAAAAACGCTGCTCGATGTCGCCATTGAATTTCTCCTGGTTGATTGCCGAACGGGCCGAGACATAGGGAGCGGCCATCGCCGTTGATTAGCTGGTTCGTTACGATTCTTTTCCGAACGGGCGCAAGATGGCACCGCCCTGAAAATCCGACCCAGGCGCTTTGATCCGAAAGACCGCGATTTTTCCGAAGATAGCTGTGCCGTTTACGCCGTTGCAGCTTATGCTATTGCGAGTTATTCGCATCTACGTTAGTCGCGCCGCATGTCCGTCAATGCCCGCGACCTTACACGACTTCTGCTGAACGAGCACTCTTCGCTGATGCGGCTCGTGCGGCGTATCGTTGGCGACGTTGCGGCCGCGGAAGACGTGACGCAAAGCCTCTGGCTGCGCGTGCAGCGGGTAGACGATCACCCGCCGATCCTGAACAAGCGGGCCTACCTGTTCCGCCTGGCCGCCAACCTGGCGCGCGATCAGGCACGCAGCGACCGGCGCCTTCACGGCATTTTCGACCACGGTCCGTTACCCGAGGACATCGCCGACGACACCCCGCTTGCAGACCGACAACTGATGGGCCGCGAAGCCTTGCAGCGATTGCAGGACGGCATTGCGGAACTGTCGCCCCGCTGCCGCGAGATCGTGCGTCTGCGCCGGATCGAGAACCTTTCCGCCAGCGAGATCGCCGATCGTATCGGCATCAGCAGGCAGATGGTCACGCGCTACATCGCCCAGGCCATGGAGCATTGCCTTGACCGGATGACCGACGATGAATGAACTCGCCGTTCCCGGTTCCATTTTCGCCGGTTTCCATTTTTTGGGGTCGCTCGTCATGCAGGATGAGAGGCTTGAAAGGGCAGACATGGCTTCCTTCACGAAGAAACGATGAACGTGGAACGCTCGACACCCGATCCGAAAGACGTCAACCGCGCGGCGGCCCGGTGGTTCGCGGCACGCGAAACCGGCGAATGGTCGGCCGCCGAAGAGGCGCGCCTCGGCCAATGGCTGGATGCCGATCCCGCCCATGTCGCG
Source organism: Novosphingobium sp. ZW T3_23 (assembly GCF_044987305.1). NCBI lineage: Bacteria > Pseudomonadati > Pseudomonadota > Alphaproteobacteria > Sphingomonadales > Sphingomonadaceae > Novosphingobium > Novosphingobium sp. ZW T3_23. The sequence goes on along the minus strand of NZ_JBJDRF010000051.1, from coordinate 5,318 downwards.
GCTTTCGCGCGGGCCGAGACGATCTGGGCATCGATGGACGGCGTCGATCTGGCGCCGCCGCCGATCGGCCCCAGGCCCGCCCGACGCGAAGCCTATCGCAAGATCGCGTCGCAGTGGCGCTCGGCCCGAAAGGCACCCCGGTCACGCTGGGCAGGCAGTGCCGTGGCGGCGGGTATCGCCTTGCTGCTCGTCTTCGCCGCCGACATTCCGATCCGCCTGCAAGCCGACGCCATGACCGGCACGGGCGAATTTCGGCAGATGACATTGCCGGACGGCTCGCAAGCCATGCTCGACACCGGCACCGCCATCAGCTTCGACAGGAGCGGCCGCCGCGTAACGCTGCTGCGGGGCGAAGCGGCCTTCCAGGTGGCGCCGGACCCGGCGCATCCCTTCACCGTATCGGCCGGTTCCGGCTCCACCACGGCGCTGGGCACGCGGTTCATCGTCCGGCAACTGGGAGGGGAAACGCAAGTCGCGGTGAGCGAGCACAGCGTCCGCGTCGCCAGTGGCCCACGTTCCGCCATAGTCCGCGAAGGCGAGGCGCTTCGCTATGATGACGGCGGCATGGGCGCCGCGCATCCGATCGTCGTCGCCAACTTCGATGCCTGGACTCGCGGCCGCATCCGCGTCGTCAATCGGCCGCTGGGCGAAGTGATCGCGGAACTGGCGCGCTATCATCGCGGCTATATCGGCGTGCTGGGCGCCGGGATCGCGAAACGTCCGGTCAGCGGCACTTTCGATCTCCGCGATCCCGCCGGCGCGATCGACGTGATCGAACGCACGCTGGGACTGCGCACCACACGCCTGACCGATCGCCTGATCATCATCCACGGCTGACTATCCGGCCCGATCCAGAGGCGGATCGAAAAAATCGCTCCGCCGGGTTTCCAAACCGCACATCGGAACGTCGAAGTTACTGAGGATAATTCGCATTAGCAAAAAATCCTCGAACTTTACCTCAGGGGGATTGTTTCCGGTGAATTCGAACGACAGACCACTTCCGGCCGCACTGATGCGCCCCATCCTCGGCGCTGTGCTCATGACCGGCGCCAGCATGGCGGCGCTGGCTTTGACAGGCATCGCCCCGGCCGCCGCGCAGACCGCGCGGGGCTATGCCATCCCGGCCGGAACGCTCGCCGATGCGCTGAACAGTCTGGCGGAGCAGAGCGGTACGCAGATTCTCTATGATGCCTCCCTCACCCAAGGCCGACGCTCGGCGGGCCTGGAGGGCAGTTTCTCCCCTGCCGAGGCGCTTTCGCGGCTACTGGCGGGCAGTGGCCTAGCGTTCCGCCAGACCGGACCGCGTACTTACACGCTGGACCGCGCCCCGCAGGCGGCGGCCGGAACCGTTCAGCTTGGCACCTTGCGGGTAGGCGGCGGACGCGGGGCCGCAGGCGGCGGGGGTGGCTCGAAAGGGGGCGCCAGTTTCGGTGACGGTTCCGACACGGGCGACCTTGCCTATGTCTCGCCCCAGTCGTCCAGCTACATCACCCGCGACGAACTGGAGCGCAACCGCGGCTTCCAGCCCAGCGACATGTTTCGCGGCACCCCCGGCGTACTCTCGGGCGATGCCCGCAATTCCGGCGCGCTCGACATCAACATCAGAGGCATGCAGGGCGTGGGCCGCGTCCCCGTGGTGATCGACGGCAGCCAGCAGGCCACGACCGTCTATCGTGGCTACTCCGGCGTCGCCTCGCGCTCCTACGTCGATCCCGACATGATCGGCGGTGTCGAAGTGCTGAAAGGCCCCACGTCCGGGGTGGAAGGCGTGGGGAGCATCGGCGGCGTGGTGTCGATGCGCACCATCGGCGTGCAGGACATCCTGCTGCCCGGCAAGACCTTCGGCGTGCGCGTGCGGGGCGGCTTCAACACCAATACGCGCAGCGCGCCCGAGCCTTATACGCAGGGCGGCCTGCGGGCCTCGATGCTTGGAAAGTACAAGACCGGCTGCAACTACGATTGCGGCCCGCTGCAAACGGTGCCGGACTTCGAAAGCGTGAACGAACTGGGCAATCCGCGTGGGCTGGAACGTCCTTCATGGATCAAGCCTACCGACGCCAACGGCAGCATCGCGGTGGCACAGTCGTGGGACTGGATCGATCTGCTCGGCGCCGTGACCTATCGCAATACCGGCAACTACTTCGCGGGGGAGAACGGCAATGCCCCGCACCTCACCTACACGCAGTCGACCACGGTCCTCCCGAGGGGGAGAGAGGTCTATTACACCACCGTCGGCTACCGATCATCGGGCCTCAACCGCTTCCGCGCGGGCGAGGAAGTGCTGAACACCTCGTCCGAGAACCTCTCGTTCCTGGCCAAGGCGACAGTGCGCCCGGCGGATGGCCATGCCATCGAACTGGCCTACATGAAGTTCCAGAGCTGGTTCGGCGAGGCCATGCCTTCGTCCATCATTCGCGGCGACGGCGCCCTGCAGGCACCGATGAGCCGCGTCGATGTCGATACTTATACTGCCCGCTACAAGTGGAAGCCGGAAAGCGACCTGATCGAACTGAAGATCAACGCCTCGCGGACAGAGCTGGATAACCGCATCCGCACCGCCTACGACTTTTCCAGCATCTCGCCGGACCTGAAATACATCGAGCCCTATGACGGCCGCACCCATCGCCACGGCGTGGACATCAGCAACCGCTCGCTGGTGAACGGCCCCTGGGGCGATCTCACCGTCAACCTGGGCGGATCGTTCAGCCACGAGGATACCTTCGCCATCCCCGGCGCCAAGCTCGGCAGTTCCTCGCGCGACGGCTGGCGACGGGAATGGAGCGCGTTCGGCGATGCCGAATACCTGCCGGTGTCGTTCCTGAAGTTCAACGGCGCACTGCGCTACACCACGTTCCAGTCGCACGACCGCAAGCTCTCGCGCCGCTACTATCCGCTCGATAAGACCTGGAGCGACTACTATCACCTGAACCAGAAAGCGGGCGGCTGGGCGCCGATCTTCGCGATCACCATGATCCCGCGTTCCTGGCTCCAGGTCTACGCCCGTTACGGCGAAGCGCTGCGGCTCCCCTCGCTGTTCGAGGTAACCACCGGTTTTTCCGCCAATCCGATCGACGAGATCAAGCCGGAGCGCGCGCGCAACTGGGAGTTCGGCGTGAACGTGTCGAAAGACGGCCTGTTCTGGGCCGGCGACGCGGTGCGCATGAAGCTGGCCTACTTCAACAACGAGGCCAAGAACTACATCACGCGCGGCGTCGGATCGACCTTCGCCGATCCCGACGAAGCCATCCGCAATATCGATATGGCCCGCTTCAAGGGCTATGAGGGTACCTTCGAATATCGTGCCGGTCCGGCCAGCCTTTCGCTTTTCGCGACGCACTACAGCAAGGCGGAATACTGCGACTGGGTGCTCAAGGGCACCAGCACGCGCCCCCTGCCCGCCGTCTACGAATGCAACGGCGGCTTCCGGGGCAGCTATGGCCGCAACCACGTCCCCCCCGAATGGGCCGGTGGCGGCTCGGTAGAGCTGAACCTCATGCAGGAGCGGCTCAACCTCTTCGCCCGCGTGACCTACACCGGACGGCGCCCGTCGGAATCCATCGCCGTGCCGGGCGCCATCGAGGTTATCGAATGGAACCCGTACACCCTGGTGGACGCATCGGCGCGCTTCAAGTTGAACGACAACGTGCGCTTCGAACTGACCGCCGACAACCTTCTGGACAAGTACTACATGGACGCCCTGACGCTGGGCCTCATGGCGTCTCCCGGCCGGACGATCCGCGGCGGCGTGACCTTCAATTTCTGACAGATCGAAAGGGCGAACTATGACCACTTCGGCCATGAACACTCCGGCGATGAACACACTCGTCGTTCCATCCCGCGCCGCACGCCTGAAGGCGCTGACCCGGGAAACCCACGAAGGCGTCGACCGCTCGATCATGTCGGCGGCGTCCTTCGCGACCGTGGAAAGCTACATCGGGTTCCTGAAGATGCAGTACCTGTTCCACCGCGACATCGCCGCGCTCTACGACGCGCCCTCGCTTAAGGCCCTGCTGCCCGGTCTGGCGGACCGCCAGCGGCTGGGCCTGATCGAAATCGATCTTGCCGACCTTTGCATCGCCTTGCCCACCGCGGATCAGCCCGCGCATTTTTCGGGAACGACGATCGACGTGCCGACGGCGCTGGGCTGGCTCTATGTCGCGGAAGGCTCGAACATGGGCGCGGCGCTGCTCCGCAAGGAAGCGGCGAAGATCGGCCTCTCGGACGGGCACGGCGCCCGCCATCTGTCTCCTCCGCCCGAAGGCCCCGCGCCGCACTGGCGCAGCTTCATCACCGCCCTCGATGCAGCCCCACTCGACAAGGCCGACGAACCGCGCGTCGCGGCGGGAGCACTGGCGGCTTTTGCGCGGGTACAGGCGCTGATCGATGGCTACATCGCCTGAATCGCGCCACGATCGGGCAACGCCGGGCCGCGTGCGACGCGCGGCCTGGCTCTCGCTCGGGCTCCTGCTGGTGGGCGTGGGCTTCCTCGGCATTCTCGTGCCCTTGTTGCCCACCACCGATTTCCTGCTGCTCGCGCTGCCCTGCTTCGCACGCTCCTCTCCCCGGCTGGAGGCATGGCTGATCGGTCACCCCCGGTTCGGCCCCAGCCTCAGAGCGTGGAGGGAAAACCGCGCCGTGCCGCGCCATGCCAAGATGCTGGCCTGCCTTGGCATGAGCTTTGGCTATGGGGTGTTCTTCCTGCATGTCAGGCCCGGCCTGCCGCTGGCCATCGGGCTGGGCGCCTTCCTGCTGTTCTGGGCCGCCTGGATCGTGCGACGCCCGGAACCCAAGTCCAAGGGAACAGAAACGCATGAGGCATGAGGCGCTGCATGACTACGACGATGCCGTTCCGGGAGAGATCGTCCTGCGTTCCCCGCCACCGAACGCGGTATCGAACCCCGTCAGGCGGATCGCGCCGGACCTGACTTCGCAGCCGATCTATCCGCAGGCCTCACTGGACCGTCGCTACAGCGACCGACCTCTCGACTGGCGCTCCCGGCTGTTCGGACTGGCGGGGACAGGCGGGGTGGTGCTGGCCATCCTGTCAGGTCTCGTCGTCACCTGGCAGGCGGTGCAGCCGATGGTCACCCCGGCCGAAGCGCTGATCGTCACGACGCAGCCATTGGCCGCCCCGCCCGAGCCTGTCGAGGAAGTGCCGGAGGGGCCGCGTCAGGTCGAACGGAAGGCAAGCCGGGCAGAGCGCGAGCCGCAACCGGAACCGCCGAAACTGCTGATCCCGCAGCCTTCCGCGCATCCGGTCCCGATCGAACCGCCTGCTCCGGCGGCAAAGCCGGCCGATCCGGTGCCCGAAACCACCG
>NZ_JBJDRF010000050.1:0-38686 GCF_044987305.1 Novosphingobium sp. ZW T3_23 | reverse complement strand
GGCGGGCAAGGCCTGGGCGCCGCCGCCGTTCGACGCGGACTTCACGGCAGTCCCGCGCTTTGCCGACGAGCGCTCGCCGCTCGCTGCCATGGCTCGCTTCGCAAAGCCGCTTCTGGCAGCCGGACGCAAGTTCGTACTGGCCGGCAACGCCCGAGACCTGCGCTTCCTGCGGGGCAGGATCGCCCGGCGCCTGGCGCTGGAAATCGTGGAGCTCAAAGCCTGGTCGGACCTGGATGAATTGCCCGCCGGCTGCGGGGGCAGCCTGATGGCTCCGGTCGACGCCGGATACGTCGACGAGCGCATAGTGTTCATCGCGGCGGCCGACCTCATGGGCAGTCGCGCGTTGATCGGCGATGGCAGCGCGGCCAGCACGAACCCTTGGCACATCGGCATCGACGTGCGCAGCGGCGACGTGGTGATCCACGAAGACCACGGCGTCGCACGCGTCCAGGGGCTGGAATCTTCGCCGGCTGACAGCGATAGCGGCGACCAGCCTTCGACCGAAAGAATCGTGCTGGAATATGCGGGCGGTGCCCGGCGTCTGATATCCGTCGACGAGGCTGACCGTATCTGGCGCTACGGTGCCGACGGCGACGCCGTGACTTTCGACAAGCTGGATGGTTCGTCCTGGCAAAAACGCCGTGCGACGGTAAACGCCGCGATCGAGGAGAGCGCAAAGGCTCTGACAACGCTTGCGCGCGAGCGCGAGACGCTGACGGCGCCGGTCATGGAACCCGACCCCGCCGCTTACGAACGTTTCGCCGGCGGGTTCCCCTTCAACGAGACGGCCGACCAGGCCCGGGCCATCGCAGCCGTCCGAGACGATCTGTCGAGCGGCCGACCGATGGACCGGCTGATCATCGGCGACGTGGGCTACGGCAAGACGGAAGTCGCTCTGCGGGCCGCCGCACTGGCCGCGCTGGCCGGCTTCCAGGTCGTGGTTGCCGCACCAACCACCGTGCTCGTGCGGCAGCATCTCGAAACGTTCCGCCGTCGCTTCGAGGGGACGAAGATCGAGATCGTCGGCCTGTCGCGGCTCAGTACCGCTGCGGAAAGGAAGGCCGCAAAGGCCGGGCTTGCCGATGGGTCGATCGATATCGTCGTGGGTACCGGAGCGGTGATGGCGAAAGGCGTGAGCTACGCCAGGCCGGGGCTGGTGATAATCGACGAAGAACAACGCTTCGGTGCCGCCGACAAGGCCCGTCTGCGCGGCTTGGGGACCGTCCATATCCTGAACCTCAGCGCGACGCCGATCCCGCGCACCTTGCAGGCGGCGCTCGTGGGCCTTCAGCAGATGTCGGTCATTGCCACGCCTCCGGCCCAGCGGCAGCCTATCCGCACCAGCATCGGCGAGTACGACGATGTACTGATCCGCACCGCGCTCACCCGTGAAAAGGCCCGGGGAGGCCAGAGCTTCGTGGTCGTGCCGCGTATAGAGGACATGGCGAAGGTCGCCGAGAAGATACGACGTGCTGCCCCCGATCTGACCCTGGTCCAGGCGCACGGGAAGATGTCGCCCGGCGAAATCGACGAGGTAATGGTTGGGTTTGGCAATGGGCGGGGGGATATCCTGCTGGCGACCAACATCATCGAAGCCGGCCTCGACGTACCGCGCGCAAACACCATGATCGTCTGGCGCGCGGATCGCTTCGGGCTGGCACAACTGCACCAGCTGCGCGGCCGTGTCGGGCGCGGCAATCGGCGCGGGCAAGTCATCCTGCTGATCGAAAGCAAGAACGCGATCGGCGCGCGCACGCTCAAGCGCCTGCGCACGCTCGCCACCTTCGACCGGCTGGGCGCCGGGTTCGCGATCAGCGGCCAGGACCTGGACATGCGGGGCGCGGGCGATCTCGTGGGCGAGGACCAGGCCGGGCACATGAAGCTGATCGGCGTCGATCTTTACCAGCACCTGCTGCGCATCGCGCTGCAGGCCGCCCGCGGCGAGAATGCCGAGCGATGGAGCCCCGAACTCAACCTGGGTGCGACCGGCGCCGTTCCTGAGAACTGGATACCGGGGGCGGACGTGCGACTGTCTCTCTATGTCCGGTTGGCGCGCATCGAGACCGACGATGCGCTCGATACTTTCGAGGCCGAGTTGCTGGATCGCTTCGGATCGCTCCCAGCCGAAGCGGAACGGCTGCTGGCCCATGCCCGCATCCGTCTTGCCGCGCGGGCATTGCTGATCGCGCGCATCGATGCAGGCCCGGCGGCGATAGCCTTCACGCTGCGCCCCGAATGCACGATCGAGGTCGGGGCGGCGGGTTTTATCGAAAAGAACGGGCGCTGGATCCTGTCCCAGCCCCTTGCCTGCGACGACGAGCGCATCGCGCGGATCGAGAGCATTCTCGATACCCTCGCGACCTGACCGACCGTTGCGACAGAACGTTTCCCTGACGAGATTACCCAGCCGCATTCCAGGGTCTTTATGCGCATTGCCGTCGTTTCATTTTTGAAAGCCGCCCTATTCCATGGACGGGCGGCATATCCAAGCAGATGGAGAGCAGGAATGGCACGCCTGAATGACGACGCTCCGCCCACGACATCCAAATCCCAAACGACGCGCGATAGCGCACTCCAGGCGTTTCCGGAAACGCGAGGCGACACATTGATCGGGCGGACAGTGACGATTAACCGGCCCCGCGCAGAACTGTACGAATACTGGCGCGACTTCGCGCGGCTTCCCACTTTCATGGAAAATGTTGTGCGGGTAGACGTGCCTTCGCGTGAACTGTCCCATTGGGTGGTGAAGGCCCCCGGCGGCAAGACCGTCGAATGGGACGCCCGCATTACCGAGGAAAGGGACGGGGAACTCATCGCCTGGGCCTCGTCCGGGGATGCCGACGTCCCCAACAGCGGCCGCATCGAATTCCGCGATGCCGGGACTCGCGGCACGATCGTCACCGCGACGATCGTCTACGACCCGCCAGCCGGGGTCTTGGGCAAGCTCATCGCCAAAATGTTTCAGCGCGAACCCGCCATCCAGGCGCGGCGCGACCTGCGGCGCTTCAAACAACTGATGGAAACCGGCGAAGTCGCCACCTCGTCGCGCACCCGCGCGCAGCTCGAAGAGGAGAAGGCCTGATGCGCGCACTCACCTGGCACGGCAAGCATGACGTCCGCGTCGACACGGTCGACGATCCCGAAATCCTCAATCCGCGCGATGCGATCATCAAGATCACCTCGACCGCGATCTGCGGCTCCGATCTGCACCTATACGACGGCTACATTCCCACGATGAAGGCCGGCGACATCCTTGGCCACGAGTTCATGGGCGAAGTCGTGGAGACGGGCCCCGGATCCACGCTGGTCAAGGGCCAGCGCGTTGTCGTTCCCTTCACCATCGCCTGCGGCAGCTGCTACCACTGCGGCAAACACCAGTATTCCGCCTGTGACAACGGCAACCCGGCCGACAACCAGGACATCGGCATGGAGCTGTACGGGCAGCCGATGTCAGGTCTGTTCGGCTACAGCCACCTTACCGGCGGCTACGCGGGGGGCCAGGCGGAATACGTGCGCGTACCGTTCTCAGACGTCGGTCCGATCGTCGTGCCCGAAGGGCTGGACGATGACGAGGTTCTGTTCCTTTCCGACATCCTGCCCACTGGCTGGCAGGCCGCCGAAAACGCCGACATCGAGCCAGGCGACACCGTCGCTGTGTGGGGCTGCGGTCCGGTCGGGCTGTTTGCGGTTCAGTCGGCGTTTCTGATGGGGGCGGCGCGGGTGATCGCCATCGACCATTTCCCCCGCCGCCTGGAACTGGCGCGAAAATTCGGCGCGCAGACCATCAACTTCGAGGAATCGAAGACGTACGAGGCGCTGATGGAAATGACAGGCGGCATCGGGCCGGACGCGGTGATCGACGCGGTGGGGCTAGAGGCGCATGGCTTCTTCGTCGATAACGTGGTCGACCAGGTCAAGGCTTCGCTGTTCCTGGGCACCGACCGTATCCACTCGATCCGCCAGGCCATCGTCGCCTGCCGCAAGGGCGGCCGCGTCTCGATGCCGGCGGTCTACGGCGGCATCGTCGACAAGTTCCCCCTCGGCGCCTTCATGGAAAAAGGCCTGACCCTGAAGACCGGGCAGACCAGCGTCCAGCATTACATGCCGGGCCTGCTCAACGCGATCGTCGAGGGCAAGATCGACACAACTTTCCTCATTTCGCACCGCATGAGCCTGGAGGATGCCCCCAAGGGCTACAAAATGTTCCACGACAACCAGAACGAAGTCACCAAGGTCGTACTCAAGCCTGGCTTCACCGAAACCGCCGTCGCGGCCGAATAGGACAAGCAGCATGGCAGACAAATTCGCAATCATCACCGGTGCCTCCACGGGCATCGGCTTCGAACTGGCAAGCATTGCCGCAGAGAACGGCTATGACCTGCTGGTCGTTGCCGACGAAGGGCTGATCGAAGCGGCCGCCCAGGACTTTCGCCTACACGGAGTCTCGGTAGCCGCGGTCCAGGCCGACCTGTCGACCCTGGAAGGCGTCGATGCCCTGCTTGCCGCCGCCGGGGGTCGCCGTATCGATCTTCTTTGCGCAAATGCGGGCCGGGGCCTGGGGCATGGTTTCCTGGACCAGAATGTCGCCGACTGGCGCCGAGTGGTAGATACCAACATTACCGGCACTCTCTATCTGCTTCAGCAAGTGCTCAAGGGTATGGTGGGGCGAGGCGATGGCAAGGTGCTGATCACCGGGTCCATCGCCGGCTTCATCCCGGGCAGTTTCCAGGCAGTTTACAACGGCACAAAAGCGTTTGTGGACAGCTTCGCCGACGCGCTGCGCAACGAGATCAAGGAGGTGAAAGGTGTGACGATCACCACCCTGATGCCCGGCCCAGTCGAAACCGAGTTCTTCGATCGCGCCGACATGCTCGACACGAGTGTGGGCGCGTCAGAGAGCAAGAGCGATCCAGCCGACGTCGCCCGCGACGGATGGAACGCGATGATGAACGGCGATGCGCATATCGTCTCGGGATGGAAGAACAAGATCCAGGCGGCAATGGCGCACGTGACGCCGGCCGCAGTTCTCGCAGAGCAGCACCGGAAGATGGCGGAACCCGGCTCGGCCAACGATGACGGACCGCGATAAGGAAATGCCCGCGCCGAACTTTGCTAACCAAAGGATAGAGACATGAACTCCACGATAGAGCGCACATTCTCCAGTCGACGCGAAGCGGAACTGGCTGTTGAACGATTGGTCCAGGAACACGGCTTTGAACGAACCGATGTGTTTATCTCGTCGGCAGGCAATGAAAACAGCGCGGGTAATACGCCCAGTGGCGGCGATACCGCAACGCATCTGGAACCGCAGCGCACCGACGCACCGCTGTCCGATCCGATATCGGTCTCGGTTGACGTCAACGACGACTCGCGCGTGGCCATTGTGAACCGGGTGTTCGACGAAATTGCCGCTGGCTAGTGGATTGATCGGAACGAATGAGTCCGCTTGAGGGATTCCCATGCTTTCGGTGCCATGCAAGGATGCAGCATGCGAACGGGTATCGAGATCGAGATCACTGCACGGGACACGAAGCGGCTTGAGGCGATTGTTGCGGCGCGGGGTTCGCCGCAGAAGCATGTTTGGCGGGCACGCATCATTCTCCTGACGGCTCGGGGCCTGGGCACCCAGGCGATCATGATGGCGACGGGCAAATCCAAGACGTGCGTATGGCGCTGGCAGGAAAGGTTCATGGCCGAAGGCGTAGATGGGTTACTGCGCGACAAGACCCGCCCACCGGGGATTGCGCCTCTCGAGGCTGCTTTGGTTGACAAGGTCGTGAAGCTGACGCTGGAGACGCCCGGCCACGAGGCTACCCATTGGACGGTGCGCGCGATGGCTAAAGCCGTTGGTATCGCGGCGTCATCGGTCGTGAAAATCTGGCACGACCACGGTCTGGCGCCCCATCGTTGGCGCAGCTTCAAGCTGTCGAACGACAAGGCTTTTGCCGAGAAGCTTCACGATGTCGTCGGGCTTTACGTCTCACCGCCTGCGCACGCGATCGTGCTGTCAGTCGATGAAAAGAGCCAGATCCAGGCGCTCGACCGGACCCAACCGGGCTTGCCGCTGAAGCGCGGTCGCGGCGCGACCATGACACACGACTACAAGCGCAACGGGACGACGACCCTGTTCGCCGCGCTCAATGTCCTGGATGGCTCGGTGATCGGCCGCAACATGCAACGGCACCGGCATCAGGAGTTCATCCGGTTCCTGAACACGATCGAAGCCCAGATGCCCGCTGACAAGGCCATCCACGTCATCCTCGACAATTATGCGACCCACAAGCAGCCCAAGGTCCGCGCCTGGTTGGTCAGACATCCGCGTTGGACCTTCCACTTCGTCCCGACGTCGTGCTCATGGCTCAATGCCGTCGAGGGCTTCTTCGCCAAGCTCACACGGCGGCGGCTGAAAAACGGCGTCTTTCATTCCGTCGTAGATCTGCAGGCAGCCATCAACCGCTTTATCAAAGAGCATAACGAAGATCCCCGACCCTTCATCTGGAAGGCGGATCCGGACGAAATTATAGCCGCTGTACGGCGCGGGCACCAAGTGTTGGAATCAATCCACTAGGATTATTCCGAATCGGCCCTAGCATAATACCAATATACGGCGATGAACATGATGCATAACGCTCAAATTTGTAAAGCAACAGCTTTTACGATCGCTTCCTGACCTCCGATACAAAATTCGGCCTTGTTACGACTTACGGAATCTTCCCTGTATCCGTGACATTCTCGCAGGTTGGGCAATATTCATTAATGCATAAGAGGATTTTCTCGCGTTTTACCTTTTTGAAGGCGGTAATGAGGCGTTTGCAGTCTGCTACCTGAGCGGACATGGGGCTGAAGGGGTTCCTATCACTCACTACCTTCGATGCTGATTAGTGATCCAGGGCTTTCGCTCGCTTTGCTTCATCGCGGCCAGCACCGCACCGCTTTGTCTTACAGGAACAGGGATGACTGGGCCTTTCATGGGCCTTTCATGGGCTGCGATCCGCTGCTTTAAAGAACTTCGCTCCGTCCTGATCGAGCTCGGAATCATCCCCTGCATCAAATCACTGCGGTCGGCCTGGAACCGAACCGCCGCTACGTCCTTAATTTTTTCGCATGCCCGCTTTTGCAAGAGCCAACAATCAAACAAGGAGGAGCAATCATGGCTGACCGCCTCGCACTTCAAGATCCCCGCTCGCAATATCCGCAGCCTCCGTTTCCTGAACAACCGCAGCCGGTCCCCGGCCGCGCCGCAGAAATGGATCCCAAGCCGGATCATGGGGAAGAGAGCTACGTCGGTGCAGGAAAGCTCATCGGACGCAAGGCGTTGATCACCGGCGGTGATTCCGGTATCGGGCGCGCGGCGGCCATTGCTTATGCGCGCGAGGGCGCCGATGTCGCGATCTCCTACTTGCCAAGCGAAGAAGCAGATGCGCAGGAAGTGATTTCCTATATCGAGGCGGAAGGCCGTAAGGCCGTCGCGCTGCCCGGCGACATCACCGATGAAGCTTGGAGCAGGCAGCTTGTCGAAGATGCTGTACGCGGACTTGGTGGCCTAGATATCCTCGTGATCAACGCAGGCCGACAGCAGTTCCGCGAAGACATCGGTGCGGTGAGCTCCGAAGACTTTGACAAGACGCTTAAAACAAACCTTTATGCACTTCACTGGATCGCGCAGGCCGCAGTGCCGCACCTACCAGCAGGAGCATCGGTCATCACCACCGCCTCGGTCCAGGCTTACGAGCCTTCGGACATCCTCCTGGATTACGCGACAACCAAAGCAGGCATCGTCGCCTACACCAAGGCCTTGGCCAAACAGCTGATCAAAAAGGGCATTCGTGCAAATGTCGTGGCGCCTGGCCCATTTTGGACCGCGCTTCAGCCGAGTGGCGGGCAGCCTCAGGAAAAGGTCGCTAAGTTCGGACAGCAAAGTCAGTTCGGCCGGCCCGGGCAGCCCGTAGAAATTTCGCCGATTTACGTGCTGCTCGCCTCTCAGGAAGGGAGCTATATAACTGGAGAGGTGTACGGCGTCACGGGCGGTGCCGGCATTGCCTGAAAAGCGGTGGTCGCCGGGGCGTCCGACCGCCCGGCTGCCGCCTTGACGCTCCGGTGCCGTTCCGCACGTGTGCACCTTCTGATCTTCATTGGGCTCGGAGCCGTTATGAACAAGTGGTGTCCGCGTTGCCGAGTGTGTTCCTGGCCGGAAATCCGACGAGATCGACAGTCATCTTGTGCCGGCAAGGACCGCGATGTCCAGTCGATGTCTCCGGGGCGGGACCACAGCATCAAGAGGACGGCCGGCTAGGGCTCGGGTTCAGTCGGTCTAGAGCGGGTTTCGGTCTGACCGCGTCAGCTCTAGTGCTCTATATTTGGTTTACTCGTTTTCCTAATCATCAGGTGATCCCGCCTTCCTGGAAAACGCTCAAAGTGCTGGCTTTAACCGCTATCTCAAGCGATCCTCATCGTCCCCCTCTACTGTGTACTCGCAACTTGGAAACGTCTCAAAGATACCGCTAAGATAAGCCTGCGCCTACCGGAGCTTCGGTAGGCGAAGTTCCATCGAATGTATCTTTGCTGGACGGCTCAGAAAATCGGGCGGGTACGCAAGCGCTTGACAAGTGGTCCTAATCCCCGGGCCGAAAGACCGACGTTCACCACGGGGGGCGATTGGTAGGAATGCTGGCCTCTTTTTTTTAAACTGCCGAGGTTGCCACGCGAGTGCAAGTCACCGACCGCAGTAAACCGCGGCAAATTTGATTGCTGGGAAAATCGATAGGCTCATTCCTTATAGATAGGCCGGCTTCCCGAACTTCAAGGTCTACCAAAACGGCGTCTCCTTGAACTGCGGCGCTTTTACCTTGGAACCAGTCGTGGTCTTATGAGGAGTTCTCGGGATAACGCGAAGAGCCATCCATAGGTGATAGCAGCCGAGATGAAGGCTCTCGGATCGCTGCGGAACCAGAGGATTGAGCCAATCATACCGCAGGCTGCGCCCTTGTCGCCGGGGACTTCGCCGGTGGTGTGCTCTGACACTCACCGGCGTCCCTTGGTGCGACCCGACGGGAATTGGAGCCCCTCCCTAGATACTTTCCCCGGCTATGTGAAATGGGATTTCGCGAAAGAGGCGATCGATTTTTCCACGATCTTGCGGAAAGCCACCAGGCAAAAAACGATCCGGCCGTGCGATATACGGGGCCGGGTCAGTTGTATAAAAAGGGCTCGCAAGAAGCTCGTCCCCCGGGTCGCAGCGATTTCGTGCCTCAAAATGCCTCGGTGAACAATGATCAAGGTTAACCTTTTTGCTCATCTGTTAGAGAATTAAACGGCTGTGACCATCCCGCCGGACAATATAGCACAGTCCGTTTCTGCGCGCACAGGCGGGCCAAACCAGTGACCGTTTTTTAGGGTATCGCGCTCCTCAGCCACCTTGGCCAATTCCCGCTTTAGCTGGCGGATCTCAGCATCCTTGCTGCTAAGCTGGAAAGTCGGTGAAACAGGCGAGGACATCACCCAGATCAATGTTGGCGGACTTTTCAGCATCGCTGACAGCTGGGGCCCTCGGGAGCCCGTTCCTCCGACCTCACGGTGTTCAGCAGTTTCCTTCATCGCACTATCGAAGTGAAGGCTGCGTACAACCAGAACCTCTCCGATTTCGCAGGGATTTTCGCTGGCGGCAATGCCATTCTCGCCAGCGGCGTCGCGGGGTCGATCCCATTGTCGACGGGCATGATTTGCGGCACCGCCCTGGCCCGAAGTTTCAATGTGCAGGTCAACGCGAACGGCGGTTTGTACTCCAAGTCGGCGATCCAGCGCTGCATCCTGCCACGAGGCATGTCCGCCGATGCCGCGAGCGCCGGCGCCGGCCTGAAGTTGACCCGCCCCGGTGCCGAGGCGCTGTTCATTCAGGAAGTCGGCCTGCGGCGTCCATCCTCATCCGGCAGCCCAGAACTCGCTGCGAGCCGACGCAAGCTACAGCGCCACACTTTATGACCGCGTCGATGGTGCCGGGCCGGAGCGCAACTGGTCGGCCTATGCTTTTGCGGATTATCAAGTGTAACAGCCCGATAAAACCATGGCTTACAAGGGCGTCTACCTTAGCGCCTCGGCACTTTTTGAGAAGGATACGGTCAACGTGCCCAAGCACAGTCATGTAATTTTCCTGAGGGGTAGCGCGTGAACGCGATGTGGGGCACCCATCTTGCAAAAATATAGACAGCAACGCTTCGTTACATTTTGCTTAGCGGCGGGTTTCCTCTCCTGAAGGAGCGCCCGTCCACTATGGCTAAAGTCCGATTTTCTGACCGCAGTACAATTTTGAATGCCACCCGCACCCTTAAAATGGCCCGGTCGGCGCATGCGTACGTCCGTGGCAATACGGCCAAGTTCTATGAGTGGCTGGAGGAATCCCAGGCTGCTCGACGTGTTCCTGCGGGGCCGCCGATTTGGATTTGCGGAGATTGCCATGTCGGCAATCTCGGCCCGATCGCGAACGCTGCGGGCCGTGTCGAAATTCAGATACGTGATCTGGATCAGGCTGTGATCGGCAATCCGGCACACGATCTTATCCGGCTCGGCCTGTCCCTGGCCACGGCCGCGCGCGGGTCAGATTTGCCGGGTGTTACCACTGCCCTCATGATCCAGGAAATGGTGGAGGGCTATGCCGCTGCCATGAATGATCCGACGAGCGGTGACCCTGGCATTGAACCCGAAGCGGTGCGCGCGGTGCGCCGCCGCGCTTTGGGGCGGCGCTGGCGGCACCTCGCGCGGGAAAGGCTGGACGATGTAGAGCCCAAAATCCCGTTAGGCCGAAAGTTCTGGGCCTTGAGCGACGACGAGCGGGTTAGCCTTACCGACCTGTTCAGTGACATCGATCTGGCGAAACGCATCTTGGCGTTCGATCATCAGGAAGAGGCTGAAGCCATCCATCTCATCGACGCAGCCTATTGGATGAAGGGATGCAGCTCGCTCGGACTGGCACGGTATGCCGTGCTGGTGGGCATTGAAGACAAAGGTGGCCGATCGTCTTATGCTTTGATCGACCTGAAGGAAGCGACCAATCCGCTTGCGCCTGCAGCACCGAACGCAACTTTGCCGCCAGACAATGCCGAGCGTGTTTATGCGGCAGCTAGGGCCTTATCGCCCAACCTCGGTGAAAGAATGATCCCGGTACATATGATGCGTCGATCGTTTTTCATCCGCGAGCTCACTCCCCAGGATCTCAAGATCGAAATCGATCAATTCAACGAAAAGCAGGCGGCTCGCGCGGCTCGCTACCTGGCGTTCGTGGTCGGTCGCGCTCATGCTCGCCAAATGGATCAGTCGACGCGTGAAGAGTGGGCGGACAAGCTCGACCGGGATCGGCGTTCAACCATCGATGCGCCGTCCTGGCTTTGGGAAAGCGTGGTAGCGCTGGCAGGCAGACATGAAGCCGGATATCTTGAGCATTGCCGCCAATATGCGCTCAGTTCCGTTGTTAAATAGCAGAGGAAAGGCCAATGCTGACAGATGAAGACGAGAAGTGGATGCGTTCGGCGCTTGAAATCGCGTCTGCGAAAGGCACTGATCCAGCGAGTTCGCCATTGGGCTGCGTCATCGTTCTTGATGGTCAGATGATCGGCGGCGAGCGCAACCAGACCCAGGAACTCCCGGATGCCACTGCCCATGCCGAAATGATGGCGATCCGCAGGGCCTGCGAAGACACCGGCGAAATGGAACTGCGCGGCGCTACCCTTTACTCCACGTTGCAGCCTTGCGGCATGTGCACCATGGCCTCCATCTGGTCGAAAGTTGGGCGGGTGGTTTATGGCGCTGGCCGCGAGGACGTGCATGCCATGTATTTCGAGGCAAAGCACATCAACACGCTCGACTTCATACAGGACGCCTATCGTGACGATATCGAGATTGTAGGGGGGTGCCTGCGCGAGGAGTGCGCCGCCCTCTATTATCCGCCAGATGCTAACTTGTCAGAGGAGCAGCAGGCAAATTTGTGAATGTTTGCGTCGCTGAAAAATTGGTGCCTGGTCAGTTAAACTCGCTGAGCGATGAAACGGTGATGCAAAAATTCGCGTTCTCGGTTCCATTCTCAAGGCGTGGAGCACCTTTCCCATGGATTTAACTGCAGCCGACTTCCTCAATCCGCCGATCCTGTTAGCCGGAGCGGTCGACTATAACATGTATCATTCCTTCCGCTCGCAGTTTTTGAGCGCGCCGCAGGAAGGTACCACGGTAATTGAACTCACCACGCTTGGCGGCGACCCGGAAGTGGCGCGCATGATGGGCGAGGATGTTCGCTTTCACAGCGAATTGCAGCCAAACAGGCGGCTCGTATTTCTAGGTAAGGCGGCGATATACAGCGCCGGCACGACCTTCATGAGTTTCTTTGCTCGAGAAAATCGCTATCTCACGAGAGGCGCACGGCTGCTCGTTCATGAGCGGCAGCTTTCTAAAACCATCGATCTGGCGGGTCCCCTCACCCTATGCCTGACCGAACTGAAGGCGACGATCAACGAGATTCAGACCTCGATAACCATTCAGGAAGAAGGATTTGCCAACCTCATCAGCGGTTCGAGCGTAACACTGGATCAGGTGCGGGAGGGTGCGGTAACAAATTGGTATGTCGAGGCTGAGGAGGCCAGGGCGCTAGGCCTGATACATGGCATTATCTAGGCGTTCCGATCGAAGGAATGCCAAAGGGGAATGGGGCTTACTCTGTAGACGTTTGTGTCAGTTGGCCAAGCGCTTCGGACCTCAGCCCTTCTCTGGCGCTGAGGGTTATCGGCGACTGAATAGACGAGTGAAACGGCCGCAGGTGGTCCGCCCATGCGAACCAGCGGAAAAGGCTTTGCTCAACCTGTGCATCGATGCTCGCGATGCAATGCCCTGCGGCGGCGGGCTCGTCGTGGAAACGGACAATGTGCACCTCGACGAGCATTACGCCATGGACCATCCGGGTCTGGCACCGGGCGATTACGTGGTTCTCAGTGTCAGTGATACCGGGATCGGCATGTCGGCCTCTACCCTCGAGAGGGTTTTCAAGCCTTTCTTCACCACGAAGCCGGTCGGCCAGGGTACCGGCCTTGGCCTGTCGATGATCTACGGGTTTGCCAGGCAGTCCGGCGGACATGTGCACATCTACAGCGAGCTGGGAGTTGGGACGTCCGTCAAATTCTTCATCCCTCGGTCTCACCAGGGCATCGAACCTGTTCACGCCCCGAAGACGAAAACCGTTGGCGGTCAGGGTGAGATGGTGCTGGTTGTTGAAGATGACCCGTCAGTCAGACTCATCGTCACTGAAGTGCTAGGCGAAATCGGTTATAGCGTCATCGAAGCGCTCTACGCTGCGAGCGCGCTCCCCATCCTGCAATCGAACAAAGATATCGATCTGCTCATCACCGATGTCGGCTTGCCCGGAACAAACGGTCGCCAACTCGCTGAAATCGCCCGTCAGACCAGGCCCGAGCTGAAAGTGCTTTTCATTACCGGGTACGCTCAGAATGCCGCAGTGCGATCAGGATTTCTGGACAAGGGCATGGACATGATGACGAAGCCCTTTGCCATGGATGCACTGGCAATGAAGATCCGCGATGTCTTCGATGGCTGAACTCGCCGACTAAGTGGCCGTGGAGCGCGTGATCTCGGTTTTCTGATAGCTGCCGGTGCACCAAATTGCAGCTGAACCTGAACGAAGTTTTATGGGCCAGAACGGGCCTACGGAAGCGCGTCCACGAAGGTCAGCTTATGCAGACCCCGGACATTCAGGATTGTAGCGATGTAGGCTCATTTACCTGACTGGCACCCATATGAGCTGAGGAGGGGGCAATTGATCGAGTTGCTGTCCCCTACTGCTGGGTCCATCGGGGTGGGCGCCGACAGCAGTCGCCTCGGCTGCTGCCGGATTGCGTCCTCGCGACGGGCGTAGGCACAATTTCATCGCAGGATCGTTGATGCTGCAACCAAACAGAACGGTACCGGCGAATGCAAGAAGCTAGCGCTGCAGCGCGGGGACAAGACCGAGCGCATCTGGTATCTGCGATCCATCAGGCCGCCGATGGCGATGCTGCCGGATTGCGCCGGGTCTATGACCTTACCTCAGCCAAGCTCTTCGGGATATGCCTGCGCATCTGTGCTGACAGGGAGGCAGCCGAGGACGTGCTCCAGGATGTATACGTCAAGGTCTGGAGGCGCGCGGCCTCGTTCGATGATACGCGCGCCAGCCCCGTCAGCTGGCTTGCCGCGATCGCCCGCAACGCCGCCGTCGACTGGCGCCGCGCCGAGCATCGCTACGACACCCTTTCCGATGACGCGATGGCCGGGATCGCCGACGATGCGCCGCTGGCTGATACGTTGATGGAGGGTGATCAGGAGACGCACAGGCTCCTCGTCTGCCTCGAAGGACTTCCGCGTGAGCAGTCGGGAGCGATCCGCAGCGCGTTCCTGCAGGGGCTGACTTATCAGGAACTTGCGGACCGCAGCGATACGCCGCTGGGCACCGTCAAAAGCTGGATCCGGCGCGGCATGCTGCGCCTGAAGGACTGCCTTGGCCATGATTGATACGCCCGACGACCACGATCGCAGCGTTCTCGCGGCCGAACTTGCACTTGGCATGCTCGATGGCACCGAGCGTGCGCAGGCCTTGCGGCTGTACGTCTCGGACCCGGCCTTCGCCCGGGAGGTCGACGGATGGAGCACAAAGCTTTCGCCGCTGCTCGACACGCTGCCGCCCGCTCTGCCATCCTCCCGCGTGTGGGATGCGGTCGCGACGCGGGTCGGTCACGGACCGCAAGCGGAAAGCCTGAAGCGAATGCGTGCCTGGCGCGCAGGCGCGCTGGCTTCAGGCGCCATCGCGGTGGCGCTTGCGCTGATCCTGACGCTCCCCCTGGTAGAGGCTCCCGAACGCACGCCGATGGCCGTATCCCAGCTTGTTGGCACCGATGGAGCACGGGGCCTTGCGATTACCTACGACCCGCGCAGGGGTGTGCTGCGGGCCGGATCCCAGGCCTTGACGAGCGCGGGGGCCGGCACGGACAAAAGCCCCGAGCTATGGATCATTCCGCAAGATGGCGTCCCGCGTTCGCTTGGCCTGATGGTGCGTGAGGGCGGCGAAATGACCATCGATCCCGCGCTACGTCCCTTCCTCGCCTCGGATGCAACACTGGCCATCACCATGGAGGACCCCGTGACCGCGCCGCACGCCGCGCCAAGCGGTCTGCCGGTGATGAGCGGAAAAATTTCGATAATCTGAATTTTTGCCGCATCCCGATCACCGTACGCTCCGTACCTTCGAGGCATTCCACCCAAGGAGTGCGCGAAAGAGGATGCCTGACATGCAAGCATTATCCCGCAAGATCGCCTCCGGCCTCGTCGCCGCCCTGCTAGTCACCGGCGGCGTGGCCATTGCCGCCGACAATCCTATGGTGGGCGGCGCCGCGATGTATTCCACCAAGGACATCGTCGACAACGCCGTGAATTCCAAGGATCACACCACGCTCGTTGCCGCCGTAAAGGCCGCCGGGCTGGTCGACACGCTCAAGGGCCCCGGACCGTTCACGGTCTTCGCGCCCACCAACGCAGCTTTCGCCAAGCTGCCCAAGGGGACCGTTGAATCGTTGCTGAAGCCCGAGAACAAGGCTATGCTGACGAAGGTTCTGACCTACCATGTAATCGCGGGCCGCATGACTGCGGCCGACATCGCATCCAACGCCAAAGCCCACGGCGGCAAGGCCATGCTGACGACGGTCGAGGGCGAGAAGCTGACCGCCTGGAAGGACAAGGCAGGCGCTTGGTGGCTGACTGACGCCAAGGGCGGAAAGTCCCGGATCACCATCGCCAATGTCATGCAGTCGAACGGTGTGATCCATGTGGTCGACACCGTGCTGATGCCCTGAATCAGCGCTCAGATGCATGGGGCTTGCCGGTTCCCGTTCGGCAACCCCCATGCGTCACCGCTGTTGGGGTGCTACAATGACGTTCCAGCCTGCCTAAAAAGCCCGCCGCAACAGGACAGCCGGGTTCAACGCGACCGGAACGGCCAGCTAGTAAGGTTTGACGCCCAAATCGGCCACCAGATCAGCACCGGCTGCAAGGCAAGTCGCGGTATGTGGTAGACGAGTCCAAGCCCCTGGCCCGGTTTAGCAAGATCAAGCAGCATATGCTGGACATTCGCTGGCCATACGCACAAGGCATAAGCAGCCAGCCACGATGCCGAGACGGCGCGAAGCCGGGGCGACCATGACTGCGCGATACCCGCAGCACCCGCGATTTCCGCTATGCCAGTCAACATCACCGTCGCCGAGGGCACGGGAACCCAGCCTGGGACGATTGCGACGAAGGGTGTGGGGATTGCCAGATGGAGTATCCCTGCCGAAGCATACAATACCGCCAGCGCGGCGCAGGAAATCTTTTTCAGAACCATCGAGGCGATGAAGCTACCAGACGTATTCGCGGCCACAAGGTGTAGATTACGGAAAAAACAGGACTGGCCCAGAAAAGCTTATAGCGCCGCTCTGACCTGTCTTGGGAACCGCGCTCATCCGGCCAGTGATGGAGCTGCAGATTACGAAAAAATTGGCCATTTTCTAGGCGAGCTAAGACCGACCGGGTCTAGTCGCGGCCTGCCAGCCACTTCACCAATTCTAGCCGTTCGAGGATGAAACAGCCTGCTTCTAAGCCACCGTTCAAAATCTGGATCGATGCATCACGCGGGCACAGTCTATTGCAATCAATCTGCCGCCCCCCACGATTGCCGATCATCCGTCGCTTGAGTTTAGGCTGATCTACCGCGCGGTGTAACGGTGAATCCGGGCACGGCGAAGGATCTTGTCCTCTAACGAATAATAGAGCCAGATCGTGTTGCCAGTCACAATGCATGACGCCGCAAAGGCTATGTCGGCCGCATCCCGGCTCTTGGCGGGCGGAGGCATTAGGATCGGTTCAAGGCCGCGCCCGGTCACGCGGCTGAAATCGGGCGCGAAGCTGATCCAGCCGATGCGCCAGCGCGCGTCCACCGTCGCGCCGTTGTAAAACATGACCGGATCGTAGCCCGGCTGCTGGACGATCGGTCCGGTCGACAGATGCCAATTGTCCCAGCCGTCCTCTCGGATCGTGAATGGATCATCGACCACAGTCCATGGACCTTCGGCTGTCGCCCCTTCCGCCATGCCGATCCGCGAAGCATTGTCCCTGGCATATTCGTAGAAGAGCCGGAACCGCCCGTCCGATCCTTGCGCGAGTGTCGCTTCTTTGATGTTGCCTTCGCCTTCGGGCGCTTTGAGCATGACCCGCTGTTCGCGCAGGCTGGTAAGGTCCTGCCCCTTCGCCAGCAGCAGAGCGCCCTGCGACCGGGCGGCGTCGACACCGGTGTAAAAGACGAGATAGGCACCATCCTCACCAAGCACGACGGTCGGATCCTCGCATCCCCCGGCATCGTCGGGATTAGGGCCGGGCAGGATCGCCGGTGCCTCCTCCATCCGGAAAATGAGGCCATCGTCCGATTTCCCGCCCCAGATAACTCCGGTCGGATCGCTCGGCCCCAACGGATTTGGGACGACGCGGACGAGCAAGTGATAGGTTTCGCCCTCCATCCACACATAGGGGCTCATCAGATCATGATGCGTCAAACGCCCGTCGGGCCGCGCGATATCGAGCGTGACGGTTTGCAATTCCTCGACGACATAGGCTGCCATCTCGGTCAGGCTCCTTGCGCAACGGTCAGCGACAGCGCGCCATCGATCGTGACAGTGGTGCCGGTGATATAATCGGCGGCACTTGAGAGCAGGAACAGGATCAGATCGGCCACTTCGTCCGGCGTTCCTGCTCGGCCCCAAGGGATTGCCGCTTCCTTGCGCGTCAGTTCGCCGGGATGATCGATCTCGCTCTGGTTCATCGGGGTCAGTATCATGCCAGGCGCGACCCCGTTGACGGCCACATGCTTCGGCGCGAGTTCCAGCGCGAGGGTCGCTGTCAGCTGAGCGAGGCCTCCCTTGGCGGCGTCGTAGTCGACCCCTCCTGCTCGAGGTGCGCTTTCGTGAATCGAGGATATGTTGACGATCCGACCGCCTCGGTTCGCGCTATCCAGCGAACGCACCATGCGCCGACATGTTAGGAAGGGACCGTAGAGATCGGCGCGCATCAGGCGATCGAACTGGGCCAACTCCATATCGCGCAGCATCACGCCGGTCATGTTGAGCCCGGCCGAATTGACGAGAAGGTCGACCGTGCCGAAGCGCTCCTCTGCCAGCTCGAAGAGTGCCTCGACGCTCTGCTCATCGCCCACATCGGTTCGTACAGCCACGGCCCTCCCGCCGCTATCGGTGATTTCGGCCACGACTGCGTTCGCTCGGGCCTCATCTGCGAAATAGGTTAGCGCGACAGGGATCGCCGCTTTACCCAGCTTGATCGCGGCGGAACGCCCGATCCCCGATTCCCCACCCGTCACGATCGCGACCGGTGCCCCTCCGAAAGGTAATGTGTGATGCGCCATGCCCTGATAACACTCAAGCGTGTCGTAGGTGCCGCTCCTCAATCACGCTAGACCTCTGGGCGAGACATTCTCAGGAGCATGGGTGCTTTCTAGCGGCTTTGCGGCGATAGCTGCTGCCCTGAGGGAAGTGTGAAGAAATTAGGGGATGACTGCTCGATGGTGAGGACGACCCGGCAATAGGCTGACAGTTAGCGCCTTGGTTGGTCATTTCTGGCGCGATCAGCGGCCCCTGCCCCACCTATGCTCAATGGGTCAAAGAAATGCCGCACGCTTTGCACAGCGCACGCCTGGCTGTCCTTGATCCTGTGATCTCACCCGCGATCCGACTTCTGGACAGCGTCAGCACGGCGACGGTCACCTCGACCAACATGAGGATAGCTGCGACCATAGCTCATTCATGCCCCAGACGCGTACGGCGGATAGGGCGGGCGAGTGTGTCTGGAAAGACAGCGAGGACGACAGCGGCGAATACCATCAACGTGACGCCCGCAAGCTTGCTGACAGCAGTGCCACTGCGGCGATCGCCAAGACGGCAAGTGCTGCGACGACGAACCGCGCGAGCGCCGAGCCATGTTTCCCTCGGCTAGTCATTTCAGGTCTGACCGCCGTTGACGTATCCGCCGATCATCCTTTGACTTTTTTGAAATCCCCAGCCTCAGAACAATAAGGGCAACCGCAGTTTTGACGGTTATCCAGATCAACCCTTTGGCAAGCCCTCAAGCGGCTCCGGCACGGCCGCCCAGACCAAAATGGCGCACACCGGCGCAACGATCTCCAAAAATGCCTCGGCTTAGAGCCGGACACCTCGTTTGCCGCATGCTAATAATCCAGGCCGCTAGTTGAACCTGGTCGCTCAATGAAAGCTCGTCATCGCCTTGACGGCCTGAGCAGCCGGGATGCCGCAGCAACTGCAACCAGTACCCCCGCCCCAGCTGCCGCCGCACCAATCAAGCCGCCTTTGCCATGGGCGGGCAATTTGCCGGGCCGCAACCTTTTCAGAAGACTTGTGCGCTGCGACAGCGGTTCGAACATTTCCCCTGGCCCCTCGGGGTCGAGCACCTTGTTATCGGCGAGCCATGCCCGTACGGCGTCGAGTTCCGGCTCCTCATAAGGATGCAGGGAACGGCCAGGCCCTCGCAGTTTTTCGATCGCGGCGATCAGGGATCCCGTTTCCCTGACGGTAGCCTCGATCGTTTCGCAATCGGTGTCGAGATGCTCAGCCAAAAGCGCGTCGCGGATGCCCAGGATCTTTTTACGCACACCCTGTCCTACGGTCATGTCGGCATCGATGACGACATCGCATTCGGTATCGAGCCGCAAGGAGCGATTGTTGAAATTCGACGAGCCTACCCGCAGAACTTTGTCGTCGACTACCGTCACTTTGGCATGGACGTAGATCGGCGCTCCCCCGGCGGTGTAGGGATGGTACAACCGCAGGCGCCCGTATGGATCCTTGGCATTCAGCGCCTCGACCAACCGCGCGCGGGCGGAATCCATGGCGATCGGTTCAAGCCACCCGTCGGCGCTGACGGGATGCACGATGACAAATTCCGGTCCATCGGGCTCAGCCAGCCGTTTGGCGATAGCCTCCGCCACCTTGCGCGAGGCGAAGTACTGGCTTTCGGCATAGAAGCTTTTGCGAGCGCGCGCGATAAGGTCAACGTAAAGCGCCTCGATATCATGGCGCGGGTCCTGTTTCGCCATTTCCGGCACGGTCAGCGCGATGCCGACATCCACGTCTTTGAAGTCGGCCTCGAAGCCATCGGGCCAGCAAGGACCGCGTCCTTGCTCTTCCGAAAGCTTCCCACCCCCGGCCAGCTCCCAGCGCCCGCGGCACATATCGCCCAAGGCGCGTGCGGCCGGCCCTTCCAACAGTGTCGTCACATCGTGCCACGGCTTGTAAGCAGTCCCGTCAGGTTCAACCCGTCTCGGCTCGTCATCGGCATGCGCGGAGGTGTCCCATCTGTCGACGGTCATGTCGATGCCGCCACAGAACGCCACCTCGTTGTCGATCACCACGACCTTTTGGTGATGAGACCCTGCCGGGGGATGGTGCCCATCGAGCCTGAGATGAATTTGCGGATCCCTGATCCAGCGCCCCAGACGGATCAGGGTGCGCGCATGAAACAAGGTCTTGAGCGCGCCCGTGTCCCAGCGCAGGATGTAAACCTGCAGCCCCGGCGTACGGCGTACCAGCCAACTGAGGAATTCGCCGATTTGCGGCGGGCCGCCATCATCGGTGTCTTCGCCAAACCGGATACGGGCATCAAAATCCCAGCCCACCAGAAGGATCTGCTTTTGCGCCTTCAGCATCGCAGATCTGGCGGCCTTGAAGTAATCGTCCGCATCCACGATCACGCGTGCACGATCGGCACGCTCTATCCGCCAGCAATTGTGATCGGGCTGCAGCATGGCCTTGTCAGTTCGCATAAGCAGAGCCCTCGCAGAGCAAGGCCGTCATGCCAAGCCTTCTCATGGACGAGAACGCGAATGCCCGCTATCAGGCATGCAAGTTCTCAGCACGCTGGTGGAAATGCGCGCTGCTGCCGGACTGCTCAATGAAATGCGAATGGCAGGTTCTGGCAAATGTGGCTATCCTCGCGGGGCTGGGAATGGCTTGGGTCGGTCGCGACCCTCCGGAAAAGCGTTAGGTCTGCACATGGGATCGGAATTCGGTAGCCAAAAAATGCTCAAGCCGTAGGGTTTTAGGCCGGACTTCCTTATGCGTTTCCAAATGATATACAGGCCACATTGATGACAAGAAGCTAGTTTCTTCGTAAAGAGGGATGACGGTCCGCAACCGAGATCCGCTTGAAGCGTTTGCAATGGCGATATCTGATCTTCAGACCCGCGCACTCCGGAAGCTAGTTTGTCCCACCATCCATTTTCTGTTTTCTCACCGCACAGCGGTCTGGAAACGCTGTGAGCAACGAACAAATGCCGTCAGGTTGGGACGAAGCATCGCGTATTGACGCCCTTATCCAAGCGGATTTGCTCGATACGGCTCCTGAAATCGCATTCGATGAGATTGCATGGCTTGCCAAGACGCTGTGCTCCACGCCCATTGCACTCGTCAGCCTCGTTGATACGGAACGTCAGTGGTTCAAGGCACGGATTGGCGTTACCGTCGCAGAGACGCCAATCTCAACCTCGGTTTGCGCGCTTGCGATTCATCAGGCCAGCATTTTCGAGATAACAGACCTTTCGCAAGATCCAAGAACCTCGGCATTTTCCCTGGTAACGGACGCACCACATATCCGGTTCTACGCGGGTGTTCCTCTTTTCAGCGAGAACGGTTTGCCCTTGGGCACGTTGTGCGTCATCGATACAACCCCCAGGCCTGGCGGCCTGACCGAAGAACAGCGTAAGGGGCTGATCGTCCTCGCAGGCCAGATCATGGCTCTGATCGAGCTGCGCATTCTGCAGCGTAAGCGCGACGCGATGCTAGCGGCCGCACGCTCGGTAGGAACCTGGCATTGGCACGTCGGCGACGACCTTGTCGTGTCCGATGCCCATTTCGCCCATCTTTACGGTGTCGATGTCGAACGCGCCGGGCGCGGAGTGCCCATCGGCGAGTTTTTCAAGAATATTCATCCTGACGACCTTCAACGCGTGACTGCGCAGATTAACGATGCGGTGGAAACCTCGGCGCCATTCTCATCCGAATATCGTCTCCTCCAGCCCGACGGGTCACTTCGCTGGGTCGCCGCAGAAGGTCAATGTACAGTAGCTAGTGATGGTGCGCGTCATTTCCCGGGTGTCAGCTTTGACATCACGGGACGCCGAAGCACAGAGGCACGGCAGGCAGCACTCCTTGAACTTAGCGATCGTCTTCGCGATATGGACGATCCGTCTGATATCGCTTTCACCGCTTCCGAGATCCTCGGCCGCACGCTTGGTGTAAGCCGTGCCGGCTATGGAACGATCGACCCAATCGCTGAAACGATCACCGTGGAACGCGACTGGAATGCCCCAGGCGTCAAAACGATCGCGGGAACTCTTCACTTTCGCGAACACGGAAGCTACATTGAGGATCTCAAGCGGGGCGAAACCGTGCTTTGTGCCGATGCCGATGTGGATGCGCGGACGAAAAGCACTGCCGATGTTCTCAAGGCGATTACCGCGCATTCCTTCATCAATATGCCGCTGCATGAGAATGGCGCGTTTGTCGCGCTGATCTACGTGAACAACGCCACCCCCCGCGCGTGGCTTGCGGAAGAGGAGGAATTCATGCGGGAGATCGCCGCGCGAACCCGCAGCGCCGTCGAACGCCGCCGAGCCGAGCACGATCTAGCTGAGCTCACAGCGTCACTTGAGAAGCAGGTCGAGGAGCGTAGCGCGAGCCTTATGGCAGCGGAGGAACAATTGCGCCAGGCGCAGAAGATGGAGGCAGTGGGCCAGCTCACCGGCGGCCTCGCCCATGACTTTAACAACATGCTGGCTGGCATCGCCGGATCGCTGGAGATGCTTCAAATCAGGATCTCGCAGGGCCGCATCGGCGAACTGGAAAAATATGTCACAGCAGCGCAGGGAGCATCACGCCGAGCGGCTGCGCTGACGCATCGCCTGCTGGCTTTCTCAAGACGCCAGACTCTCGATCCCAAACCAACCGACGTCAATCGGCTCACCGCGGACATGGAGGACTTGGTCCGGCGAACGGTCGGGCCTGCGATCCATGTCGAGGTGGTCGGCGCCGTTGGACTATGGCCAACGCTTGTCGATCCCAATCAACTGGAGAATGCGCTTCTCAATCTATGCATCAATGCGCGCGACGCGATGCCGGATGGAGGACGTATCACAATCGAGACGGCAAACAAGTGGCTCGACACACGCACCGGGCGCGAGCGCGATCTGCCTGAGGGCCAATATGTCTCGCTTTGCGTCACCGATACCGGGACCGGTATGACGCCGGAGACAATCAAGCGTGCGTTTGATCCCTTCTTTACCACCAAACCGATGGGGGAAGGCACTGGGCTCGGCTTATCAATGATCTACGGCTTCGCCCGGCAATCCGGCGGGCAGGTCCGCATTTATAGCGAACTCGGCATGGGCACGACGGCGTGCCTTTATTTGCCGCGCCATTACGGGGACACGCCTGCTGAAAATGGTGTTCATGCAATCCATGAGCTTCCGAGCACCGATAAAAGTAGCGTGCTGGTGGTGGACGACGAACCAACCATCCGGATGTTGATTTGCGAGCTGCTCGAGGATATGGATCACGCCGCACTTGAGGCCGGTGACGGGCCTACGGCGCTCGATATACTGAATTCCAATGCGCATATCGATCTCTTGATCACAGATGTAGGTTTGCCCGGCGGCCTTAACGGCAGGCAAGTGGCGGATGCCGCACGTACCGGGCGGCCAGACCTCAAAGTGATCTTTATAACCGGGTTCGCAGAAAATGCTGTGGTGGGCAACGCCCAGCTCGAACCAGGTGTACGATTAGTGACCAAGCCATTCGCTATGGAGCTTATCAAGACTGAAATCGCCGACCTGCTTGCGCTTGACCGCTGATGTTCAAGTTGGATCTGGCTGGCCTGCAGCTCTCACCGGATGACAATGATCCATGTCGCTGCGGCGAAAGAGGTGTTGAATACCCTGCCCGCCGATAGCCAACTCGCGTCCGAACATCACAGCGACATTCTGTCGGCCGCGTGTGGCAAACTGAATACCGATAACCGGCTAAGTTTGAGGCTATGATATGATGCGAAAGTGACCATAACGAGGGCGCCGCGCAGCAGCAGCCGCGCCAATGCCTTCAGCATGGCGAAATTGAGAGCCCGCGCGGGCGTTGAGGACTAGGTATCTACCGAAATCGCACCTCAGGATGGCGCCGCCCGGCGAAATCGTGCAGAAGCGGTGCAGGCTTCAACCGGGGGGGGACGAGCGTCAGGAGTTAGGTACCAATGTCGGAATATGCCCTGGAAGATGCCCCTGCCCATCTGCGCGCATATTTTGAAACGTCGACAATCGCTCTGGCATTGGCCTCGACCGGCGACGACACACCGCTGATCCTGACCAATCCGGGTTTTGAGAAGCTGACCGGCTACACCCCGGATGACGTAGTGGGCAAGAATTGCAGGCTCCTTCAAGGTGACGCCGATAACCGGGAGGCGCGCGCCACCCTTCGCGCTTTCCTCGAGAATCAAGCGGCGCCGAATGTTCGTACGCCGATCGTGAATTTCAGGAAGGACGGAACAGCTTTCGTTAACCTGCTCTATATGTCGCGCCTGCGCTCATCGGACGGTCAGACGCAGTTTTTCTTCGCTTCGCAGTTCGATGTGAGCCGGGCGCACCCAGAGCGTCTGGAAGAATATGATCGTACGCTGGGGCAGACGCTGACATCGATCACTCCGCTCGTGGCGGAATCAGGCATGATCATCGAGGGCTCGTTGACCACGATCGCCAACTCCGCACATATGATAGCGCAGGCCAGAATGATGCTGGCCGATCTCGAAGGCCGCTCCATTCCATGACTTCCACGCGTGGTAGCGTTCTAACCGACAATTCCAATGAAGATGGTGGGGTTCCGATCATTGGCATTGGCGCCTCTGCCGGTGGCCTGGAAGCGCTGCGAGAAATGTTGGGCGCTGCTGAGGCGCCGACTGGCCTTGCTTTCGTCGTCGTCCAGCATCTCGATCCAACTCACGAAAGTATGCTCGCGCAGCTGCTCGACCGAGCGACGAAGCTTGACGTTCTGCAATGCGAGGGCGGCGAACAAATCTTTGCCGACCGGGTCTATATCATTCCGCCTGGGCGGGGGTTGGCGATCGAGGATGGAAGGCTCGTCCTTACCGATTTCGCGCAGCCTCGGGGACTTCGGCGACCGATCGATGATTTTTTTGTCTCTCTTGCCAATGACCAGCAGGGCAATGCGGCGTGCGTGATCCTCTCGGGAACGGGAGCCGACGGTTCGACAGGTCTGCGTGCCATCAAAGAGCATGGCGGCATCAGCATCGCGCAGCGGCCAGATACCGCGCGCTATGATGGGATGCCCACGGCTGCCGTCGGCACTGGTCTTATCGATTTCGTGCGGCCGCCCGAGCAGATAATCGAGTGTCTTCTGGGATTCTTCGGCCGAAACAGTTCGGACGACCTGGAAGATGAGGCAGGGCGGGTCGCGGATCATGTCGACGATCTGTGCACCACGCTGCGCAAGGCTGTGGGGCATGACTTCTCCGGTTACAAGAAATCTACCTTTGTGCGCCGGGTCGAAAGGCGAATGCACGTCCTGAGCATTACATCGGGCAAGGCGTACGTGCAAAGGCTTCGCTCCGACCCTTCCGAATGCGAAGCCTTGTTTCGCGATCTGTTGATCAACGTGACCCGCTTTTTCCGGGACAGCGAAATGTTCGATGCCTTGCGCGCCAAAGTCATCGAACCCTTGCTGCGCAGCCGCCATCCCGAGGAGGATATCCGCGTATGGGTGCCGGGCTGTTCGAGCGGGGAGGAAGCCTACACGATCGCCATGCTGTTCGCGCAAACGGCGCGAAACCTCGACGTACCCAATCCGGTGCAGATCTTCGCTTCCGATATCGACGAGCAAATGCTGCAAGTCGCCCGCGAGGGCTGCTACCCCACTTCGTCGCTGGGCGACTTGCCGCCCTTGTTCCAGCAACAATACACTATTCCGCATGGCGATCATTTCACGATCGCAGGCCACATTCGAGATCTCATCAGGTTCTCAAATCATAGCGTCGTGCGCGATCCGCCGTTTTCTCGGATCGATCTCGTATCATGCCGCAATCTGCTGATCTATTTCGACGATCGTCTACAGCAAAGCGTCATGCCGCTTCTACATTATGCGATACGTCCTGGCGGCTATCTTTTCCTTGGCCCGTCGGAAAGCATCGGTCGTTTCGATCAGCTGTTTCCGGCAATTGACCATCATGCCCGCATTTTCGAGCGAAGCGAAGGCGGCACCCGCTATCCGCTTGATTTGCCGATGAGTGATCGCACGGTACGACGGCGCGATGAGGGGTACGGCCGCAGAAGCGATAACGCCGATCCCGTGCAGACCTCGGAAGCCGTAAATCGGCTTGCAGAGCGGTACGCGCCGCCGTCCATGATTCTCAACCAGGATGGCCTTGTCCTTGCGGCCTATGGAAAATTGGCTCGCTACTTCGATTTTCCCGTCACCCGAACCGGCGGCGTCAGCGCCTTCAACCTTGCGCGCCCGGGCCTGCGCGAAAGTCTCGGCCCCTTGCTGCGCCAGTCCCGCGACACCGGCCGCCGCACCGCCGCGCGCAATATCACGGTCGTCACCGATTTTGGGACGCAGCCTATCGAGGTGATCTGCGAGCCTTTGGCGGACAAGAGTTTTCTTGTAGTCTACCGTGAAACAGGGGCCTTCAATATCAGCGAAGATCCGGGCGTCGATGATCTCGAGGCCGGCGGCGATCATATGGATGCACTCGAGGAGGAATTGCGCCTCACCCGGCATAAGCTCCGCTCGGCTGTGGAAGAGCTGGAGACGGCGAACGAGGAACTCAAGAGCTCGAACGAAGAAATGATGTCGATGAACGAGGAGCTCCAGTCGACAAACGAGGAGCTATCCACGGTCAACGACGAACTCAAACACAAAGTCGAGCAGCTAACGGTCGCGAATGCGGACGTTCGTAATTTCTTCGAATCGACCGACATGGCGGTGATCGTGGTAGATCACGAGATGCGTATCCGCAGCTTTACAGAAGCCGCGGTTGCGGTGTTCCCGATTCAGGCGTCTGACCGTGGCCGGCCTCTGGCAGACGTCTCCACGCGTCTGGCAGACAGCGCCTATCTGGAAGACGCGCAAAGCGTTGCGGCTTCAGGGCAGGAAATCGAGCGCCAGATCCATTCCAAGGACGGACAGCGGACTTATGCCCTTCGTGTCCTTCCGTACCGGACGCAGAAAGGTGATATAGACGGCGCCACGCTGGTTTTGACCGACATAACCCGTGCGCTGCAGCTGCAAAGCGAGCTTGCAGTTGAAAGGGAGCGGCTAAAGCTCGCCGCTCAAGCTGGTAGCATTGGTGTTTTTGAACTGTGCGCCGAAGATGATCTGGTCGTTCTGGATGATACGAACCGCACGCTTCTCGGACTCACCGAAAGTGCGATAAACTTGGACACTTT
Source organism: Novosphingobium sp. ZW T3_23 (assembly GCF_044987305.1). Taxonomy (NCBI): domain Bacteria; kingdom Pseudomonadati; phylum Pseudomonadota; class Alphaproteobacteria; order Sphingomonadales; family Sphingomonadaceae; genus Novosphingobium; species Novosphingobium sp. ZW T3_23. The sequence goes on along the minus strand of NZ_JBJDRF010000050.1, from coordinate 11,109 downwards.
CTCTGCCGCCATCGACCTGCAGGATCGCGAGCGCGTCCTATCAGCGTTGCAAATGGCGGTTTCATCCGGTGAGGCGTTCGAACAGAACTATCGCGTGTGGTCCGGCGGAAAAGAGCGGCATCTCAAGAGCTTTGCACAAGCGGTCGCCGGTTCCGCTCCCGTCCGGCTGATCGGCGCGACTATCGATGTGACGCCGGAACTTTCCCTGGCAGAAAACCGCGCAATGATGCTGCGCGAGATGAACCACCGGGTCAAAAACCTGTTCGCAATCGTAAGCGGCCTTCTGGCTGTCGCCGCGCGGACGCACGACGATGTCAAAACCTACTGCGAGGACGTGCGCGATCGTATTTCCGCTCTTGGTCGGGCGCATTCCCTTGCATCGCCGTCGGGGGAACAACAGGCCGTCCGTCTTCGTGACCTTGTCGACACGACGCTTGAGGCTTATGCCGGACAAGCCGGTATCTCGATCGAGGGAAGCGAGGGCACGATCAGCTCGGACGCCCTGTCGGCCTTTGCGCTCATCCTCCACGAGTGGACGGTCAATGCCGCAAAGTACGGAGCCCTACGCACGCCGCAGGGTAAGCTCAGCATAAATTGGACTCTGGCCGATCATTACCTCACCCTTTTCTGGCGGGAAACAAGCCCGTCGCCGCTACCGCCGCAGAGCAAGGGCGGGTTCGGCACAGTTCTAGTGAATACGTCGGTCCGGCAACTCGACGGGGAGCTAAAGCAAGCGACAGGGGTTTGTGATTACAATCTGACCCTGAGGTTGCCGGAAAGTGTGCTGGAGTAGTCGTGCCGACTGTGATGATCGTTGAAGATGAGCTGCTTGTCGCGCTTGACCTGGAAACCATTGTTGAGGATTCGGGGCATCAGTTCGATGGTCCCTACGTTTCAGTGGCAGAGACTAACGATGCGCTAGATTTGCGCATGCCGCAATGCGCGATCCTCGACGTGCGGCTGAAAGATGGTGAGGTCTTCCCTGTTGCCGACAGACTTCTCGCGGCGCAGGTTCCAATGATTTTCCACTCCGGACACGCGGATGTGACGCGCCTGTTGGAACGTTATCCCGGATCTCAGATCTGCAACAAGCCCTCCACGCCCAAACAACTTCGAACAGCGTTGGAAATCGCACTGGCCTGACGAGTTCGAGGCGGCCGAATTAATCTAGGTTAATTGCTGGCGGTATCGAGTTGCGCTACAACGTTCCTGTTTTGGACCGATCACCCCTCCCCGCCGCACCGCTGGCTCCCTTCGAGTGTCCGCCCCATGTTCGGGCGGCGATAGATGCGTTCGCTGCGCAGCTGGATGCTCGCGATCCTATTTTCATCGGCTTCAACATGACGCCCGTGGCAATGGTGGTCAGCGATCCCACTTTGCCCGACAACCCGGTGATATATGTCAATCCAGGGTTCGAGCGATTGACGGGCTTCGCGGCATGTGAGGTCCTGGGGCGCAACTGCCGCTTCATGCAAGGCCCGCTTACCGACCCTTCCGACGTCGAGAAGCTGAGATCGGCCGTCGCAAGTCGCCAGCAGATCGAAATTGATCTTCTCAATCATCGTCGCGACGGCACGCCATTCTGGAACCGATTGATGGTGGCGCCGGTCTTCGAGGCTGACGGTGCGCTACGCTACTTCGTGGCCTCGCAGTTCGATGTGACCATCGAACGTCACCGCGTGGCCTTGCTCGAACAGGATCGCGAAGAGCTTGCCGCCGAGATAGCGCGCCGCGACGCCGAGCTCGCGAACCATGATGCTCGCTTGCGCATGGCTTTGAAAGCAGGTGGCTTGGGAACATGGACGTTGGATCTTGCCCACCAGGCGCTTAACGCATCCAGCAGTTGCAAGCGCAATTTCGGCCGCCCGGTGGATGAGCCGTTTACCTATGAGCAGTTGCTGGGGGCCATCAATCCGGACGACGCTCCTCGCATGAGACAGGCCGTCGAGAACACAATTACCAAAGGTGCGCCCTACGACATCGAATACCGCATCCTTACGCCACAAGGCGAACAGCGCTGGGTTAGCGTGCAGGGCGAGATGCAGTACCGGGCGGATGGCTCGCCGCTGTCGCTCAGCGGCTTCTCGACGGATATCAGCGATCGCAAATTTGCCGAAGAGCACCGCGCGGTTCTTGCACGAGAGCTGACCCATCGGATCAAGAATACCCTGGCTACTGTAAACGCTGTTGTGACGCAGACTCTGCGGGATGCCGCCTCGCTCGAGGATGCCAAGGACAGCGTCTCGGGCCGCATCGCCAGTCTGGCGACGGCTCATGAACTGCTGATCAAAGATGAAGTCGAAGGGGCTGGCCTCGTTGATATTGTACGGGGTAGCCTTTCCCCATTCTCGGATCAGGCGGGTGATCGTTTCATTATCACCGGGCCTAATGTCCGTCTATCGCCGGAAATCACGCTGGCATTGTCTATGGCACTCCACGAGCTGGCGACAAATGCCGTCAAATACGGTGGTCTAGCGAGCCCTCACGGCCGCGTACATATCGCTTGGGCGATCGCTGGCGGGGATGGCGAACGTCATATCTGGTTTCACTGGCGCGAAGAAGGCGGCCCGCCCGTGAAGGTGCCAGCGCGAATCGGTTTCGGGACCAAGATGATCGAGCGCATGTTGCGCCGGCACGTAAGGGGGGCATCTGCAATCGAATACAAACCGGAAGGCATCGAGTTTCAAATTGCCATCACGGCTTAGTCAGATCTTTCAAGGCGGCCTTTCGCGCGCCAGCCGAGGAGAAACGCGATGACAGTTGGATGCCAGGGGTGCCGAGGCGAGCGTCCGAACTTCGATCTCGCGATGGCCTTCCAGCCGATCGTCGACATCGAAAAGGGCAGTGTTTTTGCCTTCGAAGCGCTGGTTCGTGGTAGTCGGGGTGAAAGCGCGGCAGATGTGCTTTCGCGCGTAACGCCGGAAAATCGTAAGCGCCGACGGAAGGCGGCATTGACGTAGGGTTATTTGGCCTTCTGCGGGCGCGGCGCCCATTTCTTGGCGAGTGCCGCGAAGCGGGCGTGGATCACCTCGATGTTGGGCTGAGCGTGAGCGTCATGGTCATCGCCAAGGGCTTCCAACGCCTCCTCGTGGTATTCATGCGCCGGATCGGTGAGAGCCTCCAGCTTCTCGGCATAGCCCCAGGGCCCACCCGAGTCCTCCGGTGGGCGCATTCCGGTAGCTTCCAGCAGGCGGGGATAGCTTCCTTGTGGATCAGCCGGCGTGATCCCCTGGATTTTGACGCTGTGCTCCCATCCGTCGCCAAAGTCGTAGAGGTATTGGAAGGTCTTGCCCCGCATTCCTTCCAACGCCTCAGCGAGGGAGGTCTTTCGGGCATCCAGCGGGCCACCAAAGCCGTAAGACGGGTCAGGGGTGCCGAAGCCCGTGCGCCCGAAGGTCAGCTCCCACAGATGGCTATCCGTCCATCCCAACGATTCCTGGAAGATGGTATGCAGGCGATCGAGCCGGATGCCGAGCGGCACTTCAATCGTGCGGCTCACGACGGGTGTCACCTCATCTAGATTGATTGTCATGCGCACGACGAAGGCGTTGCTCAAGCAGCTTGCTCCAGGTTCTGGATCGCCTTTGCGGCCTGCCAGTTCCACGGCAGGAGTTCGTCGATCCGGTTGATCGGATGGCTGCCGATACGCTCGATTACGTCGGTGAACCAGGCTTCGGGCTCCACACCGTTCAGGCGGCACGTTTCGGCAAGCGAGTAAAATAGCGCGGAGGCATCCCCCCCTTTGGTGGACCCGACGAACATCCAGTTGCGGCGCCCCAGAGCAACGCCGCGCAGGGCATTTTCGACCAGGTTGTTGCTGATCTCCAGCAGGCCATCTTCGCAATAGCGAACCATCGCCGCCCAGCGGTTAAGCGGATAGCGGCATGCCTTCGCCAAAGTGCTGTCAGAAGACAGTCCCTGCATCTGGGCTTCGAGCCATGGTCGCAACGCTGCCAGTTTCGGGCAGGCCAGCTGCTGGCGAACCCGCCGTCGCTCATCGGGTGGTGCCCCCTTGATGTCCCGTTCGATCGCGAAGAGGTCGTTGATCCTCACAATCGCTTCAGCCGCAACCGGCGACGGGTTCTTTGCCAGAATGTCGGTGAACTTGCGCCGCGCGTGCGCCCAGCAGCCGACCTCGATCACACCGCGTGGTGCCTTGGTCTTGGGGTCATGATACAGCGCGTTGTAGCCGGCATAGCCGTCCGCCTGAAGGTATCCGCGGTAACCGGCAAGGTGGGCCGCCGGATGCTTACCGCCGCGCCCGGTCGTGAAGCGGAACGCCACGGCCGGCGGGCTCATATCCCCGCTTGAGCGGCTGTCGCGCAGATAGACCCAGAAGTAGGCGGTGTGGCTACCATCTTCGCCCTGCAGCAGGGTCACGGGCGTTTCGTCGCCGTGTATCTTCGGAGCCTCCAGGATGTAGGAGAGCAACCGTTCGCCGAGCGGCGCCATCAGCCAGGCCAGCTTGCGCGACCAGCGGCCCATCACGTCGCGATCGATCTCCACGCCTTGACGGCGCAGGATCACCGACTGGCGATGCCAGGGCTGATGATCGACGAAGCGGCTGACGACGAGATGCGCGAGCAGTGCGCTGCTTGCCATCACCTTGGGCAACGGCAGATCAATGGCGGGCACCTGGCGGATCGTTTCGCAGGAGCGACAAACAATGCGAGGGCGAACATGACGCAGGACGCGGAAGCAGGCGGGCACGTAATCCAGCACTTCGGTGACGTCTTCGCAGATGATGGTCTCGTTCCCACCGCAAGCGCATGGCTCGGGAAGATGCTGGGTCGTCTGGCGCGGGATATGTGCGGGGATCGGTGCTCGGATTCCAACCTTGCGCGTCGATTTCGCCGTTGACGCCGCAGGTGTGTCATCATTGGCCGGCGCAGGGGCATCGACCTCCTCGAACATCAGCCGCAGCTGCGCGATGTCCATCTTTTCGGAGCTGCGGCCGAACTGGACGCGCAGAAGCCGGGCCAGACGGTGCTCCAGCTTTTCGATCGTCAGGCCCTGTGCTTTGACGATCTGCTTTGCCGCCCCCAGTTCGGCCCGCTCCAGCTCCATGACCTCAGCCATCTCCCGCAGCATTTTCTGCAGGAGGACGGGGTCTGTGGGGAGACGATCAAGGTCGAACCGCATGCCATAGACTATAGCGCAAGCGGCATCTCGCGCCTATAAAAATGGCAGTTTTCCGAGCTTCCATCGCTCACGCGAGGGTCGGCGTGAGCACCTCGTCGTGAACAATTGCCTGCCGCCAATCCAGCCCTTCGATCAGCATCGCCAACTGCGCTGACGACAGCCGGGCGGCTGCTCCGCCCTCGGTTCGGGGCCACACGAACTTTCCGCGTTCGAGACGTTTTGCATAGAGGCAAAGCCCTGATCCGTCCCAGACCAGCGCCTTCAACCTATCGCCTCTTTTCCCGCGGAACAGGAATACGGCGCCGGAGAATGGATCGAGCTGGAGGATGTTGCGCACCTGCGCCGACAGTCCGTCGAAGCCCTTGCGCATGTCGCACGGCGCCAGCGACAGATAGATCTTCGCCGACGGCGGCAGCGTCAAACTCAACGTTCAAGCTCCCCGATAACCTCGAGCGCCAATCTCAACGCCTCCCTGTCGACCAGCTTGTCGATCGATACCGTGAAGCCACCGCCGCGCCGGATTTCGATCCGGCCAGCGTCGGACGACTTGCCGAGCGGTTCGGCAGGCGTCAGTTCGACGGGCACGAACCCGGCCATCGCGCCGCGGAGCAATTGCTTGCGCCAGGTGTAAAGCTGACCGGTCCCGATCCCGTACCGACGCGCCACCACCGCCATGATGGCGCCGGGCTGCGTGGTCTCCTTCAGGATCGCCAGCTTCTCTTCGTCGCTCCAGTGTCGGCGCCGTTCCACTCGAACGACCGCTCCGCCATCTCGGCGAGCGCTCATACGAGGCTCTTTTGACTGCTCGATATCCACTCGCAAGGCCTCCATGTGCCCCGCGAAATTCACGCCAATGCCCATCCGCACAAGGCCGGGTTCCGTCGGCGCTTACGGAAAATCGGTATGCTTTTGACCAGCAATGTAGAGTTACTGCCATAAAGGAGGCGGTAAACGCCGGGATCCTGGATACCGGCGCTAAACTTTCGATCAATTTCCTTCCCAACGCCGTTTATTCTCCGGCGGCGTGCATTCAGCTGACAATCAGCACCGCGTCGGAAGTCGGATTTCCCGCTGAACGTCTGATCTTCGAATTCACAGAGAACGAGCAGATTGCGGATACCAGGCATGTACAGAACATTATCGCTACCTACCGCGAAATGGGTTTTACGACAGCGATCGATGATTTTGGGGCAGGACACGCTGGACTTGGATTACTTGTCCAGTTTCAAACCGACTTGCTCAAGCTCGACATGGACCTGATACGCGGCATTGACAGAAGCGAACCACGGCGCGTGGTGGTATCGGGAGTGATGGGTATAGCCAAGGACTTGGGTATTTCTGTCATTGCAGAAGGCATCGAGACCAGCGGTGAATATACTGTGCTCCGCGATCTCGGCGTCCGTTACATGCAAGGCTACTTTCTAGCCAAGCCAGGATTTCAGATGTTGCCAATGTCGATAATGGGCAGCTTCACCTAAAAGGTATGAGACTGCTCATTCGCAGCTCAACCTTCTTCCGACGGGCCTGCGCCTTTCCTGGTGATTGTGCGGCCTTAAACCCTCGCCTAGTTTGCCACTGACATAGATGTCTTGAACCACCTTCGCGGCAGCTGGACAACTGCGGGAGCCATCCACACACGACATTACGCATCTTGCATGGCCGAGGTCCGTGTCTCGGATTTGCCGGTATTGTAACAAAGCCCGCAGATTCCCGCCTGGCGCCGCCTCGTCGCCCAGCGCAACCTCGTTTGGTCCCCACGTGTTGTGGCTTCGCAAACTGAGGAGATTGCAATGGGAACCGACACGCACACCCTGAAGCAGCACATGTGGGACAAGCTTGAGAAAGGACCGTTTATCATGGTCGGGCTTGCCGACGGTGGCACTACCCACTCGCAGCCGCTGACTGCGCAGCTCGACAGGGATCAGGTTGATACAATCTGGTTTTTTATCGGCAAGGACAACCGCTTGGCGGCAGGCGGTTCGGCAATGGCCCACTTTGTCTCAAAGGGACAGGACTTCTTCGCTTCCCTGTCCGGGAACGTCGCCGTCGATAATGACCCGGCTATGATCGAAAAGCTTTGGTCCAAACCTGTCGAAGCCTGGTTCCCGGGCGGAAAGTTCGATCCAAACCTGGCGTTGCTTCGTTTTGACATCGACGAAGCAGAGCTCTGGGAGTCGGACATGTCTCTCACCGGAAAACTGAAGATGCTTTTTGGCGGCAAGATCAAACCGGACGAAGAAGGCAGCCACGCCGTGGTCCCGAACACGATCGTCTAACGTCCCAAATACGGGTCGGCGGCTTTGTCTAGCCGACCCGAACGCGCCTATGCACGTCGTAATGGCGTGGCCCAACAGCCATGACCAAGGCCAACGCACCGTACCCCGAGCTCGGAAGAGCGGCAAGGCGAGAAGCCTCGGCAAGCTGGAACGTCGGCGAGAAACTAGAGACCTACCTGATCTGGACATGGGCAAAAAACCAGATGCGAGTGCCTGCCGCCCGCCCCATCGCTCGGCCAGCGGAACGATCGCGGCTCTCGCGCCTTGTTGAAACCGGAAACTTCTTCACCTCCTACCCCCCGCTGCCTGGATCCATTGCGCATGAACCAGCTCAACGAGAACTTCTGGAATTTCCGGGGGTCCTTCGAGATCGCTCGGGTGATCGATGTCGGTACGCAGATGTCGCTGGTGCGACGCTCGAGCGGGCGTTTCCTGCTTCTGGACAGCTATGGCCTTGATGGCAAAGATCTGGATGCGCTTCTCGCTTTAACGGACGGGGGCGCTGCGATCGATGCAATCATAAACGTCCACCCGTTTCACACCCTGCATTGCCGCGCCGCGCATCTCCTGGCGCCGCAGGCGAGGCTGTTTGGGACAGCGCGACATCGCGAGCAGCCTCCCGAACTTCCCTGGGAGTCTGAGATCGTTGAAAGTCCAGCAACGCAAGCACAGTTCGAAGAGCTTGATTTTTCGGTTCCTGCTGGGCTCGATCTCGTCACCCGGGATGACCGCGTTCACGCTGCCTCAGTGCTGGTTCCGCACAGAGAGAGCGGGATTGTTCACGTCGACGATACGCTGATGGTGCTCGCCGCTCCCGGCCTGCTGAGCACCGTTCTCCCGCAATCGCGGCTGCGTTTCCATCCCATGCTCGCCAAGGCCTTGCAAGCGCGGCCCGGTGCGGCGGACGAATTCGCTAGCTGGGCGCGCGATCTCGCGAACCGGTGGGCGGGAACTCCGTTCGTCTGCGCGGCGCATTCCGCTGTGCGTAGGCTGGGACCGAATGGCTGGCGTGAAGAAACGGAACGGGCGCTGGCCGACGTGGTCAAGACGCTCGATCACCACCGCGCCCGGCACGGATGAAAGAACCTCCTATGGCAGAAACAATCCATTGTGACGTCGCGGTGATCGGCAGCGGCACGGCAGGCCTTGCCGCCGAACGAGCCGCTCGCAAGAACGGTGTATCGACGCTGCTGATCGACCCCGATTTCAATGGGACGACGTGCGCGCTGGTGGGCTGCATGCCCTCCAAACTGCTGATCGCGGCGGCAAGAGAAGCGGCCTGCATCAACAATGCCGCTCTCTTCGGGATCGAGGTTGGAAGTGTACGCATCGATGGCCCCGCCGTGCTTAGCCGTGTGCGCCGCGAGCGCGACAGGTTTGCTGCTTTGACCCGAAAGTCGATCGACAGGCTCCCCAAAAAGGTCGCTATCCGGGCCCGTGCCCGATTTGCCGGGCCTGATACGCTGGTACTGAGCGATGGCCGCAAGGTGCAGGCCCGCACCATCGTGATCGCTACCGGCTCAGCGCCGGTTCTGCCCGCGCCCTTTGCCGCGCTGTCCGATGCCGCGCTCACTAGCGACACGGTGTTCGAATTGGAGGACCTGCCCCCCCGGCTCGCGGTAATCGGATTGGGCGCGATCGGCCTGGAGTTAGCGCAGGCCTTCGCGCATCTGGGCGTCGAAATTGCCGTATTCGACAAAGGTGAGCGCATGGCCAGGCTGCGCTGCCCGAGGGTTCACGCGAACTTGCGCGATGTACTCGAGCAGGACCTTGCACTTCATCTTGGTGTCGACGTTCCTCCCAAGAAAACGGAAAGAGGTGTCCGTTTGCGCTGGAGCGGATCGAGCGCGGGAAGCGCCGAGTTCGACCAGGTGCTCGTCGCCGTCGGCCGCAAACCGCAGCTGGATGGGCTCGATTTGGAAAAAGCCCAGCTCGAACTCGACGACCAGGGCATCCCCGTTCACGATCGGGAGACAATGCGCTGCGGCGAAAGCGCCATTTTCCTTGCCGGTGATGCCGCCGCCGATATTCCGTTGCTGCATGAAGCATCGCACGACGGTGCTATCGCGGGACGAAACGCGGCAGCCTACCCGGCACCAATCCCGATCAAACGCAGTACAGCGCTCAGCATCACGTTCACGGAACCTACCCTTGCAACGATCGGCGCTGCAGAGGAGGATGGGGCGGTGACCGGTACAGCCGAGTTTGATGATCAGGGCCGCGCGCGTGTCGATGGCGTAAACAAGGGCGCGCTGACGCTTTATGCCGCCGCACCGGCCGGTCGTCTGATCGGAGCGGACATCTTCGCACCCGCTGGCGAGCACCTTGCGCATTTGTTGGCTTGGGCCATACAGGACGGCAAGACTGCGACCGAGCTCCTCGCTATGCCCTTCTATCACCCCACCATCGAAGAAGGGCTGAAGCAGGCGTTACGTATGATATGTGCTGCCACGCCCATTGATCTTCCAAACGACCAGGATGCCGGCACACCCGCAGGCGCGTAACCGCGCCCCTGCGCAGTGGGTGCGCAAGCCATGCTGGGATAGCTCGTTTCCAGATCGCATGCGGTGGATCCTCGAATGTGAGCTCAACCGGGACCAGCTGCGCATGAGATCGCGATAGCCTCGCGCCGCCATGCCACGAGCTTCGCGAACAAGGCGGCGCACGCGTGAGCGCAGGGAATCGGAACGGCGCGCTTTGGCATCGCCGACCGCAGTGCCGTAGAGCGCCTTTGGAAGGACCCCGAGACTGACGCCGGCAATCAGCCCGTCGTATACTCTCAGCACGTTGATGAAGCGCCCCATCTTCGGATCTGCGCTTAGGCGGCCCGTGCTCCCGCTTCGCAGGCTACTGGCCTGCCACGTAGGCCTCTTTAATGCGCGCCGCAGATTTGTGCAGCCGATCGCAGGCAAAGCGACAGCGCTGTCGTTCACTCTGATAGCCACGGGCTTGAAGAGGTATCCGAAACGGCAAAGCTTCGCTAAAGCGGGATTTACGAAGGCGCACGAGACCACGACACATGGCAACTCGCGACCGCGCTAAAGGTCCTGCTATATGTACAATGCGCCAACCAACGATTATCCACTCGCGCGCGGGACCCCGCAATTCTTGAGCGGCGGGGGAGAGTGCGGGAGGCTTATGGCTGACCATGATTGGTCTCATACCTCGCTTGGTCCGATAGAGCTTTGGCCGCACTGCCTCACCAGCGCGCTCTCCATTCTTCTGCGATCCCGGGTGCCCATCGTCATGCTGTGGGGGCATGACGGCGTCATGTTGTACAACGACGCCTACTCGGAATTCGCCGGAAACCGTCACCCGGCCTCGTTAGGTTCGAATGTCCGGGAAAGCTGGCCCGAGCTTGCCAGCTTCAATGATACGGTGATATCCAAGGCTCTTGCGGGAAACACGCTGCACTATCGCGATCAGGAACTGACCATCCTGCGCGGCGGCGTTCCCGAAACGGTCTGGATGGACCTTAACTACTCGCCGGTGGTGGATGAGGCAGGCTTGCCGGCCGGGGTGATATGCTTTCTGGCCGATACGACCGAAAGGGTTGCGGCAGAACGGCGTGCTGCATTTCTGCTGGCACTTTCCGACGAACTCCGGCCGCTTACCACACCTGCCGATATAATGAACCGAACTGCTGAAAGGCTCGGCGAACTCCTCGACGCAAGCCGGGTCTTCTACGCCG